>NZ_JBQVNP010000010.1:0-78575 GCF_052436255.1 Roseateles sp.
GGCCTGGGCGACGCGCCGGAGCCGGCCGAGGGCCCGCGCTTCGTCGACCTGGGCCTGACACTGGCCGCCGCCCAGGCCGGCCAGGGCGTGGCGCTGGCACGGCACAGCCAGGCCCGCCACGAGCTGGCCGAGGGGCGGCTCGTGCAGCCCTTCGCGTTGACCGTGCCGGCCGAGCGCCACTACGGCCTGGTGCGCCACCGCGCCAGCCCGGCGGCAGAGGCCTTCGCCGGCTGGCTGCACGCCCACTGCCGTGCGGTGGAGGCGGAAAACTCTTCCCGCCCGCGCTGAGGTTTTTTCCGAGCCCGGCCGCGCGGCGCGGGCCTAGCATCGCGGCCTCACTCCACCCGCCCGCCATGCCCGTCATCACCTGCATCGAAGATCTGCGCCAACTCGCCGAAAAGCGCGTGCCGCGCATGTTCTACGACTACGCCGACTCCGGCTCCTGGACCGAGAGCACCTACCGCGCCAACGAGAGCGACTTCCAGGCCATCAAGCTGCGCCAGCGCGTGGCCGTGAACATGGAAGGCCGCAGCACCGCCGTGACGATGGCGGGTCAGGCCGCCAGGATGCCCGTGGCCATCGCACCGGTGGGCCTGACCGGCATGCAGCACGCCGACGGCGAGATCCACGCGGCCCGGGCGGCCGAGAAGTTCGGCATCCCGTTCACGCTGAGCACGATGAGCATCTGCTCCATCGAGGACATCGCCGAGAACACCTCGGCGCCGTTCTGGTTCCAGCTCTACATGATGCGCGACCGCGAGGCGATGGCACGCATGATCGAGCGCTGCAAGGCGGCCAAGTGCTCCGCGCTGGTGCTGACGCTGGACCTGCAAGTCATCGGCCAGCGCCACAAGGACCTGAAGAACGGCCTCACCGCGCCGCCGCGGCCGACGCTGGCCAACCTCATCAACCTGGCCACCAAGCCACGCTGGTGCCTCGGCATGCTGGGCACCAGGCGCCACACCTTCCGCAACCTGGTGGGTCATGTGAAGGGCGTCAGCGACATGCGCTCGCTGTCGGCCTGGACCAACGAGCAGTTCGACCCGCGCCTGTCCTGGGCCGACATCGCCTGGGTCAAGGCGCAGTGGGGCGGCAAGCTGATCCTCAAGGGCATCATGGACGTGGAAGACGCCAGGCTGGCCGTGCAGGCCGGCGCCGACGCCATCGTCGTCAGCAACCACGGCGGCCGGCAGCTGGACGGCGCGCCGAGCAGCATCCATGCGCTGCCGGCGATTGCCGCCGAGGTGGGGCAGCAGACCGAGGTGTGGATGGACGGCGGCATCCGCTCCGGCCAGGACGTGCTCAAGGCCTGGGCGCTGGGCGCGCGCGGCACGATGATCGGCCGCGCGATGGCCTACGGCCTGGGCGCGATGGGCGAGGAAGGCGTGACCAAGGCGCTGCAGATCCTGCACAAGGAGCTGGACGTGACCATGGCCTTCTGCGGCCACACGCAGCTGACGAATGTGACGCGCGACATCCTCGTGCCGGGCACCTACCCGACGGCATGACGGCCGCACGCCGGGGTGGTGCAGCTCGACTTCGAGGCGCTGCAGTGGGGTCGGCAGTTCATCCATCCCTTGGTTGTGGCCAGGCCCCGCTTGCAGTTGCCAGCACCGTGCAGTTAGGCTGGGTGATGCGCTCAACCCTGCTCACCTGCCTGCTCGCCGCCTTGCCGCTGCTGACTGCGGCGTCTCCACCGGCCGTGCCCGGCAGCGCGGCCATCGACGCCGAAGTCGCGCGGCTGATGCGCGCCACGCAGGCCCAGGGCCTGGCGGTGGCCGTCATCGACGCCGGCCGCGTCGTGCACGTCGGCGCCTATGGCAAGCGCAATGCCGGCGGCGAGCCACTGCTGACCGACACCGTCATGTACGGCGCCTCGCTGACCAAGGCGGTGTTCGGCTGCTGGGTCATGCAGCTCGTCGACCAGAGCGAGCTGGACCTGGACCGGCCCCTCGCCGCCTACCTCGACAAGCCGCTGCCCGACTACCCCCACGACCCCAAGTCCGGCCCCTGGCACCACCTGGCGGACGAGCCGCGCTGGCGCAAGCTGACCGCGCGCATGCTGCTGACGCACAGCAGCGGCTTCGCCAACTTCGCCTTCCTGGAGCCCGATCGCAGGCTGCGCATGCACGTCGACCCCGGCACGCGCTACGCCTACTCGGGCGAGGGGCTGATGCTGCTGCAGTTCGTGCTGGAGCGCGGGCTCAAGCTGGACGTGGGTGCGGAAGTGCAACGCCGCGTGTTCGATCGCTTCGGCATGACGCGGACCAGCTTGATGTGGCGCGCCGACTTCCGGCCCAACCTGGCCGACGGCTGGAAGGCAGATGGCAGCGTGGAACCGCACGACGAGCGCGGCAAGGTGCGCGTTGCGGGCTCGATGGACACGACCATTGCCGACATGGCGAAGATGGCCGCCGGCTACGTCAACAGCGCGAGCCTGGCCACGCTCACGGCACCGATCCTGCCTATCACGACGGCCACACAGTTCCCGACGCTGCAAGCCGAACTGCCGCCGAGTCAACGCCGCCCCGACCTTGCCGCCGGTCTCGGCGTCATCGCCTTCGACGGGCCGCAGGGAGCGGGCTTCTACAAGGGCGGGCACAACGACAGCACGGGCAACACCTGGGTCTGCGTGAAGGCGGGCAAGCGCTGTGTTGTCGTCCTGGCCAATGACGTGCGCGCCGAGGCGGCGTTCCCACGGCTTGTCGAGTTCATCCTCGGCGAGACGGGGGTGCCGTGGCGCTGGGAGTACGGCGAGATGACGTTTGTACGTTAACGCCCCGCAGCGTCCACCAGGGCCTGGGCCTCGGCCCACGTGACTGCGCCCTCGCCCGGCAACTCAACCACGACGGCATACCCCGCCAGGTCGGCCCGCGCACCAGCCGCCGCATAGGCCTGCGCCAAGCTCAACTGCCGGCTGGCCAGCAGCCGGCCCGTGGCCGTGTCCCAGTCCTCGTTGGAGATCATGCAGCCCTGCTGCGGCGTGCCGGGGAAGTAGCGGCTGCCGGCGTAGTAGGCCGGGTTGATCGTCGTGCCGTGGATGAGCAGCTCGTCGCGTCCGGCGCGGCCGGCGAGCCAGGCTTCCTTGATGGCCAGGTGGCCGCGCCAACTCGGCGGCAGGAAGCTGTCGTAGACCGCTTCGCTCCATGCGGCGACAGGCGCGGCGTCGGCATGCTCGAACTCCGCGATCGTCGCCTCGATGGGGAGCTTGCTGTGCAGATAAGGCGTGGGGCCGATGTTGGGGTTGGTGGCCGTGCCGGCGCCGACGATGGTGAAGACCCCCTGCGGCGTGTTGCCGTTGGTGATGGTGCCAGGCAGGCCGCTGCGCGACAGCGCGAGCTGGGGCTGGGCGAAGAGGCGGCCGGCCGCATCGCGCACGAAGCGGCCATCGGAAGCGCGCACCAGCACCAGGCCCATGTCGACTCGCCCGGGTCGCTGCAGGCTGTAGACGACCGGATAGCCCGGGCGCAACGGCGCGGCCAGCAGGTCGGCCAGCGGCGGCTGGGCCGCGCGCACCGGCGCAACCTCGTCCATCAACGCAACCAGCCGCGCGTCGTCGCGCCACTGCGGGAACCGGCGCGGCACGAGGTCGCGGATGAACTCGGCGTAGCCGGGGTTGGCAGCCGTCAGCGTGTAGGCGGCGATGGCGAAGGGCCGGCTCAGCGTCAGTTGCGTCAGCAGCGGCTGCACAGCCGCCTGCACGGCGGCGTCGCCCGTGTACAGCGCACGCGCGGCGGTCAGCAGGGCGCGCTGGTGGTTGGGGTCGCGGCTGGCGAGCGTGGGCAGGGCTTCCAGCAGCAGCGGCTTGGCGGCCGCAATCTCCAGGTTGTATTGCGCGACCAGGTCGAACAGGCGCGGCAAGGCGGCGTCGCGCTCCGGACCGGGGGGCAGCGCGATGCGCGCGCGGATGTCCGCCAGCACCGCTTCGCGCAGTGCGCGTTCACCGGCAGTGGCGGTGGCCGGCCAGCTGAAGTCGGCGGGCCGCAAGGCGAGCAGTTCGGCGGCGGTGTAGCGCTTGCCGATGGCGGGCGGCGGCGGGGTGGCGCATGCAGTCAACACAAGGGCCGCGGCCACCGTCAGCAGGGAGCGGAGCTTCATCGGTTCAGCAGGTGGAGAGAGTTGGCCACGCGGCGCAGCGCGGGCTCGTTGAAGGGGCGCGGCAGGCGCGATTCGCTGCCGATCAGCAGCGTGGACGAGCCCCCGCCATCGAGGTTGAACGCCTGCACGGCGCCCAGCTCGCGCAGCAGCTGGGCGGTCTGCGCCAGCGTCAGCCCCTTGACCGGGCCGCGGCGCCCGGCGGCCAGCAGCACGATGAGCTGGCGGCCCGATGCGTCCAGCCCGACCGCCGTGCGGGGGTGGGACCGGGCGCAGAGGCTGGCGCAGGTTGCGTCATCCTCGGCCGTGCGCGCCTGGCCATCGCGCACCAGCCAGGGTGTGCCGCTGACGGCCATCGCCCAGGCCGGTTCGGCGGCCGTGGGGCCATCGAAGCGGATGGTGCAGCGACTGGGCAGGTCGCTGCAGGCCAGCAGCGGATCCCTGACCGGCGGGCTCGGCTTGATGAATTGCGGCCACGGCTGGCCATCCGACACGGTCAACCCACGCGGGCGGAACTCGCGGTCGAAGAAGGACGCGTTGACGCTGGCCAGCGCGCTGCGGCCGCTGGCCATCTGGTCCATCGGCAGGCCCGCGTCGGCGGGCGGCGACAGCGCTACGCGCAGCGTCGTGAGGTCCACGCGCAGGGCCTGCACCTCGCTGTCGGCCCAGGGCGCCCAGGCCCGGTGCACCAGGCCCGGCGCCAGCGGCTGCCAGCCGTCGGCGGGCGGCGGCGGCGCCACGCTGGCGCAGCCGGCCAGTGCCAGCAGCAACGGCGCCAGGAGGACATGAAAACGAAGCATGGCGGCGATGCTAACGGCCCGTTGCACGGCGCCCACCCGGGCATGCGCTTGCACGCGCGACTCATCGGCGTGTCGAAAATCGCCTGCATCGCTCGTCGTGTGAATGACGTCCTGCCGAAACACCCCATCACCCAAGGAATGCCAATGAAAGTCCTGCCCCTGCTGGCCTGCGCCCTGTTCGCCAACCACGCCTTTGCCGCGCCGCTGACCTACGAGATCGACCCGACCCACACCTATCCCAGCTTCGAAGCTGACCACATGGGCCTGTCGGTGTGGCGCGGCAAGCTCAACAAGAACAGCGGTACGGTCGTCTACGACAAGGCCAACGGCACGGGCAATGTGGACGTTCAGATGGACCTGGCCAGCATCGACTTCGGCCTGGACGCGATGAACGCCTGGGCGCGCGGCAAGGACTTCTTCAACGCCGAGAAGAATCCGTCGGCCAGCTACAAGGGCCGCTTCGATGGCGCCACCGGCGGTGTGCCCGCGCGGTTGGTGGGCGAGCTGACGCTCAACGGCAAGACCCGGCCCCTGGCACTGACCATCCATCAGCTCAAGTGCATCCCGCACCCGCTGCACAAGCGCGAGCTGTGCGGGGCTGACGCGTCGGGCAGCTTCAACCGCGAGGACTTCGGCCTGGCGGCGGGCAAGGACTGGGGCTTCAAGATGGACGTCAATCTGCGCATCCAGGTCGAGGCGGTGGCCACGCAGTAACTTCCAACGAAGAACGGCAGCCTGGGGCTGCCGTCAGGCCGCAGGGGGCGGGCTATCGAACGCCCATCTCGTCGAGCAGGCGCTTCGTCTTGTCCACCGTGCTCATCTGCCAGAGCATGTAGCGCGCGTCGACGGAGATGCTGCGGACCATCTTGGGGTTGAAGTCCCAGTCGGAGATCACCGCGTCCAGCGTGCCGTCGAACAGCAGGCCGACGAGTTCGGCGTTCTTGTTCAGCACCGGCGAGCCGGAGTTGCCGCCGGTCGTGTCCAGCGTGGACAGGAAGTTCACGGGCACTGAGTCCAGGCCCTTCACGTAGTACTTGCCGAAGTTGCGCGCCTTGATCGCGGCGAGCTGTTCGGCCGGCGCGTTGAATTCGCCGCCGGCCTCGTCCGGGCCCTTGTGCTTGGCGACGATGCCGCGCAGCGTCGTGAAGGCCGTCCAGGTGCTGCCGTCGGTGCCGGGGCTGCGGCCCTCGACCTTGCCGTAGCTGATGCGCAGCGTGCTGTTGGCATCGGGGTAGACGGCCTCGCCGCGGCTGGCGTGGTAGTCGATCATGGCCTGCTGGACACCGGCGTAGGCCTTCTGCAGCTTGCCGCCCAGCTCCTTGTCACGGTTCTCCAGGCGGCGGTCGTCGTCGTAGAGCGCGACCGCGGCCTTGATGAAGGCGTCGTCGCTGGCCTTGAAGGCTGCCACGTCCTTGTCCAGCCAGGCCATGCGCAAGGCGCTGTCGGACAGCTTGCTGTCGGCGTAGACCTGATCGAGCCGGGCGCGGATGGCCGCTGGGTCCTGGCCCGCCTTCAGGCCGAAGACCTCCACCCAGGCCGGGTTCAGCGTGTCGGCCGGTTGGGCCAGGTACTGGGCCAGGAAGCGGGCGGCGACGCGCTTGTCGGTGGGCTCGTCGTAGCGGCGGTCCAGCGACTGCTGCGCAGCGCGCAGGCGCGGCAGGTCGCGCTCCTGGTAGCCGGCCTTGCGCTCGGCGTCGGGCTTGGCGCGCTCCTGGGCGATCAGGTAGAGCTGGCGGGCCGAGTTCAGCAGGGCCGGCATCATGAAGGTGTGCAGCAGCTCGGCACGGGTGTGGGTCTGGCGCTCGGCGATGAGGCTTTCGGTGGCGGCGATGTCGGCGCCGTAGCGCGCCCTGCGCTCGGGCGAGCCGTCGACCCAGGCCTTGAGTTGCTCGAATCCGGCGGTCTTGCGGTCCAGGATGTCGCTGCCGTCGTAGCTCTGCTGCTGGCCTTGCAGGTTCTTGTAGTAGTTCTGCAGGCCCTGCAGGCGGTTGGCCATCTTGATTTCGGCGTCACGGCGGCCGGCCGTCTCGGCCTTGATGAGCTCGATGGCCTCGCCCATCACGCGAGCTTGCGTGGGCTGCTGCCAGCCGAAGGCGAAATCGACCTCGGTGGGCAGGCGGTGGCGGTTGGTGTGGCCCGGGTAGCCGGCCACCATGACGAAGTCGCCCTGGTTGAGCGGGCTGCTGGGCATCTTCAGGTGGTGCCTGGGCGCATAGGGCTTGTTGTCCTGGCTGAAGTCGGCCGGCTTGCCGTCGGCGCCGACGTAGGCACGGTAGAAGCTGTAGTCGCCGGTGTGGCGCGGCCAGACCCAGTTGTCGGCGTCGCCGCCGAACAGTCCCACGCCGGTGGCGGGCGCATGCACCAGGCGCACGTCGCGGATTTCCATCTGCTTGATGAGCTGGTACTGCAGGCCGCCGAAGAAGGGGTGGACGTTGCAGCGGTGGCCGGCATCGGCCTCGCAGGCGGCCACCAGGCGCTTCTCGGTGGCTTCGATCGCGTCGGTGCGCGCCTTGCCGGTCAACGCGCGCGTCTTGTCGTTCAGGACCTCGGCGCTGACGTCCTTCATGTCCACGGTCACCCACATGCGCGTACCGGGCGCGGCGGGCAGCTCATCGGCCAGCGTGGCGGCATAGAAGCCGTTCTTCAGCAGGTCGCGCTCGGGCTTGGCGTTGTACTGGATGCTGCCGTAGGCGCAGTGGTGGTTGGTGACCGCCAGGCCATGGGGCGACACGAAGCTGGCCGTGCAGCCCGGGATGGCCACGACGGCGCCCATCGGGAAGTCGGTCAGCTCCCTGAGCTTGGCCGGATCCAGCGCCAGGCCGCCGGCCTTCAGCGCCTTGCTGATCTGCGGCAGTTGCTTGGGCATCCACATGCCCTCGTCGGCATGGGCGGAGGTGGCGGCCAGCGCTGCGACGGCCAGCAGCGAGAGGGAATGACGTGTCATGGAGCGGTTCGGCGAAAGACGAAACCGCGAGGGTACCCCGCAGGCATCGATTGCCCGGGGTGAGGAAAGGCAGGCTTCGGCCTGGGGAAAGCCCCGAGAACCGGCCGGGCGTGCGGTCCGGCGCCGGGACACGGCTGCGCGCGAAAACGGGGCGCGAAAGACCCGTCAGTGGGCCAAGCCGATCCACTCCCCGGCGGCCTGATAGGCCTCGAACAGCTCCAGAGCCAGCTCGCGCAGTCCGGGTTGGTTGCTGGCATGCCCGTCGGCCAGGCGCTCATGGGCGTAATGGCGGTCGTAGAGCATGCGGGTCGGGTTGATCGCCAGCCCGGCATCGTTCATCAGCTGCCCGAAGCGCAGCAGGTCGGCCGTGGCGACCGGGCCGCTGGTGGCGCCCGCCACGGTCAGCCCGAGCGCGCGGATGTCACCCAGGTGCACGCCCTGCGCAATCTTCAGGCCGCTCCAGGCATGGCCGGGATCACCCAAGCCGCGGGGCTCGTCGGCGGGAACGGGGATCAGGTGCAGGGGAATGAGCATGGCGGGCCTCGGACAGCTGGGCTGTGATGGCTGCCATCGTGCCGGGTCCTCGGCAAAGCCAAGGCCGGATAAAGCCCGAAATGACCCGGCTATCCGCCGCTGATGCCGCTCAAGTTCCGCGCCTGGCCAGGGCCTGTTAGCACGACCGCAGTAGGACCTAAAAGAACTGCAGGTCCAGATCCCCATGCGCATACAGGATGACGCCGGTGTCGGTCTCGGTGATGCGGTGGCCCGTGCCGGCCGGGGCCAGCTGGTAGTCGCCTTGCTGCAGCAGCACGTCGTCCAGGAAGAGCTCGCCCTGCACCATCAGGCATTCCTCGTCGTGGCCGTGGCTGTGGTTGGGCACGCTGGCGCCGGGGTCGGTCTGGTACAGCAGCGCCGCCTGGCCACCGGCCGTCCAAAGCACGCGGCGCCGGATACCCGGGGCGAACTCGGGCCAGCCGGCCTGCCGATCCCGCACCAGCAGGCGTTCGACGCCTTCGGCCTCGGACTCGCGCACGAAGACATGGGTGCCGTCCACACTGGCCAGCCGCACCGCGCTGCCTGCGGGCAACAGCAGGAAATCGCGCAAGCCGAGCGACTCGCCGTCGATGGCCGCGTTGCCGCGCAGCACCAGGAACTCGCGCGGCCCGCCGGCTGGCAGCTCAAGCGTGGCGCCCGCCTGCAGCTCGATGAGGCTGGCCGCGCGCGGCTCACCCCGCCGCAACGCACGTTCGCGTGGCGCGCGGTAGAGCCAGCGCTGCAGCACACCGTCGGCCAGCGGCTCGGCCTCGGCCTTGCGGCGGCGCACGGTGACCATGCCCTGCTCGGCTTTCAAAGACTGCGCCAGGCGCGAGCCCAGGCGCTCGCCCAGGCGGCCCGGCAAGCCGGGCGCGGGCGCGGCCCAGGCCTGGGCAAAGGGTTCGCTGAGCAGGGGGCTCAGGTCGTTGTCGTCGTGTTCGGGATAGTTCGGCATGTTTGTCATGGCGTCGCCTTCCTCGATCTCAGGCAGGCAGCGCGTGAGCGCCGTTGTCGCCCAGCGCCTCACGCAGGGTGATCAGCGCGCGGCGGATCTGGGATTTGACCGTGCCGAGCGGCAGGTGCGTCTGGCTGGCGATCTCTTCATGGGACAGGCCGTTGAAGAAGGCCAGCGCGACGAGTTGGCGAGGTTGCGGTTTAAGCAGCAGCAAGGCACGGTGCAGCTCGGCATGGCCCTGGGCCACGGCCAGCAACTCGTCGCCCGATCCGGTGGCCGGCCCGGATACCGCGGCGCCCTCCTCGTCCAATTCCTCGTGCTGGAAGCGCGCCTCGCGGCGGATGGCATCGATGGCGCGCGAGCGGGCCATGCCCAGCAGCCAGGTCAGCGGCCGGCCGCGCTCGGGATCGAACCGCGGCGCCTGGCGCCAGACCTGGAAATAAACATCCTCCGCCACCTCCTCGGCCAGCTGGCTGCGCCGCACCAGGCGCAGCACCAGGCCGTAGACGCGCGACAGCGTGGCTTCGTAGAGCGCGACCAGGGCGCGCTCGTCGTGGTCGACGATGCCGGCGATCCAGGTCTCGAGCAGGGCGTCGTCAAGCGGCGCGCAGCCGGCCTTGGCGGCGAGGGCCACACAGGCCGCCTCGGCCTCGGCCTGCGCTTCGGCTTGCGCGGCCTGCAGCTCAACGTCGTCGAAAAGCAGCGCGTGCGCGGGCACCTCGTCGTCGCCGGGCTCTTGGGGATGCGGGAGGTTCATCGTGTTCCTCAAACCAGCAGTTGGTCCATGCCCGGCTCGGCGCCGCGCAGGAAGATGGTGGCACCCGTCTCGGTGGCGATGCTGGCGTGCAGGCTGCCGGCCCGCGCCAGGTGATAGCCGCCGGGGCCGACCTCGATCTGGCTGCCCACCTTGAGCACGCCTTCCAGCACCACGCATTCCTCGTCCAGCGGGTGGCGGTGGGCGTCGATGCGGGCGCCGGGTGCAAAACGCAGCAGATAGCTCAGCACGCCGGCGTTCTCGTGCAGCACCTTGATCTGCACGCCGTCGCCGTAGGGCTGCCAGCCGGCGGGGCCGGCGGGCACGGTCAGGTGGCTGTCATCGGTGTCGGCCACCCGCTCCAGCAGGCGCCGGCGGATGGCGCGGGCCTGGGCTGGGGTGGTAAGGGGCGAGGTCATGTGAGGGCTGTACGCAGCGACATTGTTTCTGGATGCAGGTTACTCCCTGGCGCTGGCTAGCATCTACCCTGCGCGGTCGGTCGTATTCCTTTTCACATGTCCCGAATCGCTTATTTCGACCTTGTCAGCCATTGGCGCCTGGATGCCCCGGTGACGCATGTCTGGCGCGCCATTACAGAAACCGAACACTGGCCGCGCTGGTGGCCCGGCGTGGTGGGCGTGAGGAAGCTGCGCAGCGGCGACGGCACGGGCGTGGGCCTGCTGCAGGAGATCAGCTTCCGCACCGGCCTGGGCTACCGGCTGCACCTGCAGCTGGAAGTGACCGAGGTGCTGAAGGAAGAACGCCTGCGCGCCAAGGCTGCCGGCACACTGGCGGGCGAAGGCATCTGGCTGATGAAGCAGGCCGCACCCGAGGTCGGTGCGCATACCGACGTGACCTTCGTGTGGCGCGTTACGCTGCCGCCGGGCATGCTGCGCTGGACGGCGCCGCTGCTGGGGCCGCTGTTCCGGTGGAACCACAAGCGGGTGATGCGGGCGGGCCGGATCGGGCTGATGCAGTACCTGGCGCTGATGGGGGGCTGAGCCGCGCGGGCGTTCCTGGGCTGACGCCGGGGGCTTCAGCTCAAGCCTTCGGCAACGTCACCCCCACCTGCCCCTGGTACTTGCCGCCGCGGTCCTTGTAGCTGACCTCGCAGACCTCGTCGCTCTCGAAGAACAGCACCTGCGCGCAGCCCTCGCCCGCATAGATCTTGGCCGGCAGCGGCGTGGTGTTGCTGAACTCCAGCGTCACATAGCCTTCCCACTCGGGTTCGAAGGGCGTGACGTTGACGATGATGCCGCAGCGGGCGTAGGTGCTCTTGCCCAGGCAGATGGTCAGCACATTGCGCGGGATGCGGAAGTACTCCACGGTCCGCGCCAGGGCGAAGCTGTTGGGCGGGATGATGCAGACGTCCTTGTTGATGTCGACGAAGCTGTTCTCGTCGAAGTTCTTCGGGTCCACCACCGTGGAGTGGATGTTGGTGAAGACCTTGAACTCGGGCGCGCAGCGGATGTCGTAGCCGTAGCTGCTGGTGCCGTAGCTGACGATCTTGTGGCCGTCGCGCTCGCGCACCTGGCCGGGCTCGAAGGGCTCGATCATGCCGTGCTGCTCGCACATGCGGCGGATCCATTTGTCGCTCTTGATGCTCATCTCTTTTCCCTTTTATCGGGGCAGGACCCCGTCGAAATACATGCTGCCGTCCAGGTCGAGCACAAAGCCCTTGACCGCCGCACGCTCGGGCACGGCCAGGCGACCGTAGGCTATTGGGCTCCAGGGCAGCTGCTCCATGGCGAGGCGCTGAGCTTTGACGTAGTAGGCCTTGCGGTCCTCCTGCCTGAGCGCCTGGCGCGCCTGCGTGAGCAGCTTGTCATAAGCGGCGTTGCACCAGAAGCTGCCGCTGGCCGCGCCGCAGCCCAGCTGGGCTGCCGTGCTGGCGGGTTCGGGCTCGCCCATCCAGCCACTCAGCGCCGCGTCGTGCTCGCCAGCGTCGATGCGGCGCAGGTACTCGCCCCATTCATAGGTGACGATGCGCGCCGCGACGCCGACTTTGGCCCAGTCCGACTGGATCATCTGCGCCATGCGCTGCCCGTTGGGGTTGTAGGCGCGCACGACCGGCATGGCCCAGAGCGTGATGTTCAGCGGCAGCAGGCCAGCCTTTTGCAGCAGCGTTTTGGCCTTGTCCGGGTCGTACGGCGCGGGCCTGAGCGTGCCGTCATGTGCCCAGTTGGCGGCCGGTATGACGCTGTTGGCCAGCGTACCGGCATCGCCATACACGGTGCGGATGATGGCGGCCTTGTCGATGGCCATATCCAGCGCCTGGCGCACTTCGAGCCTGGCCGTCGCCGGGCGCCGGGTGTTGTAGGCCAGGATGCCCACGTTCATGCCTGGCGCGGTGGCGAGCCTGATGGCGGGGTCGCGCTGCAACGCCGCCAGTTCGGCAGGGCCGACCGGGGCGGCGATGTCGCATTCGTTGCGCTTCAGGCGCATGGCGCGCACGCTGCCATCGGGCGTGATGGCGAAGACAAGCTGGTCGGCGCGCGGACGTTCATCCTTGCGCCACCAGGTGGGGTGCTTCACGTAGCGGATGACGCTGTCGGCGCGGAAGCTCTTGAACTGGAACGGGCCGGTGCCGACCGGCACCTGCGTGATGCGCTGAGGCGTGCCGGCCTTGAGCAGCTGTGCGCCCCACTCGGCCGACTGGATCATCGTGAAGTTGTGGGTCAGCGCTGACAGGAAAGCCGCATCGCGTTCGGCCAGCGTGATGCGCAAACGATGGTCGTCCAGCTTCTCGACCTTGTGGATCAGCTTCTCCCAACCTAACGAGACGACATAGGGCGAGACGCTGGGAAGGGCCTTGGCGAAGGCGCCACCCAGACCACCCGGGCGGCTGAGCAGGCGGCCGAAGGTGAAGAGCACGTCGTCGGCATTGAACTCGCGCGTCGGCCTGAAACCTTCGGCGCTGTGCCAGGTCACGCCGCGGCGCAGCTCGAAGGTGTAGGCCAGGCCATCGGGGCTGACGCTCCAGCTGGTGGCCAGTCCGGGGATCAACTGGTCGGCGCCGCGCTTGACCTCGACGAGCGTGCTGAACACCGGTTGATTCGCGACATGGTCGATGCCGCTGTCCGTCATCGCCGGGTCGAAGGTCTTGGGGCTGCCGGCGGCGCAAAAGCGCAGCGTCGTGTCCGCCTGGGCGAGCAGCGGCAGGACCAGCAGCAGGGCGGCGAGGCGCTTCATCTCGTGATCTCCGCCGAACGCACGAAGGGCTGGATGCCCATCGATTGATACAGGGCCGAGGGCGACAGCGCCCTGCCACCCTGCACGACCAGCGCAATGCGGCGGATGGCGCGGATATCGGCCACTGGGTCGCCGTCCACCAGTACCAGGTCGGCACGTTTGCCGCGCTCGATGCTGCCGATCTCGGCGAGCCGGTCGCTGTACTTCGCGCCGTTCCAGGTGGCGATCTTCAGCGCCTGCGCCGCCGGAATGCCGGCTTGTACGTACAACTCCAGCTCGCGTTGAAAGGCAAAGCCCGGCAGCGCGTCGGTGCCGGCCACCAGCGGGATGCCGGCGGCATGCATGCGGCGCAGCAGGTCCATCATGACCCGCCAGCTCGCGCCCCAGCGCGCAGCCTTGGCGTCGTCCATGTCGACCTCGGCCGACAGGTAGCTGCGCTGCACGACGGCCGGCAGGTTGGCGGCCACCATCGCGTAGCTGGGGCTGGGCTGGCCCTGGCGCTGGGTGTAGGTGCCCTCGAAGGCCGTCATCGTCGCGTCGACCACCGTGCCGCGCTTCTTCAGCAGCGCGATGAAGTCCTGGGTACGGCGGTCATTGAGCTGGATGTCGGCCGCCTTGTCGCCGGGCAGGTTGAAGCGCAGCAGCGTGCGCGTGTCGTCGCCCTTGCCGACCAGGAAGTTGAGCGTGAGCTGGTTGATGTGGTGCAGCTCGTCATAGCCCGCCTCCACGGCCTGGCGCGCCGTCATGAAGGCGGGCACATGGCCGCCGGTGCGCAAGCCCAGGCTGCGGGCATGCGCCACCATCGGCTTGACCCATTCCGGCCGAATGGAGTTGTAGAGCTTGAGCTGGCGGTAGCCATGGGCGGCATACCAGTCGATGGCGGCCAGCGCATCGGGCAACGTGTCGGGCACGAAGTCGGCCTGCGACGAGAACGGGCTCTTGCCCTCGATGAAGCCGTTGGCAGCGATGCGCGGGCCCAGCACCTCACCGCGCTCGATGCGGCCCTTGAGCTCGGCCAGGTCGGCATTGCTGTTGCCCACGTCGCGCACGGCCGTCACGCCCGAGGCCAGGTTGAGCAGCAGCGCGCCGGCATCCAGGTGGGCATGCATGTCGACCAAGCCGGGCAGCAGGGTGCGGCCCTTGCCGCTGATGCGCTGGGCCGGCGCGGCGCCATTGAGGCCGCCCGGCTTGGCGATCGCCGCGATGCGGCCCTCAAACAAGTAGACGTCGGACGGCCCGCGCAGCACAGCGGCCTGCGAGTCGAACCAGCGCACGCCTTCGATCACTGTCAGCCCGGGCAACGGCATGGGCAGGGTATTGGCCAGGCGCTCCAGCCGTGCCAGCTGGGCGGCCTTCTGCGCGTCGGACAGGCGGTCCAGCTCGGCCTCGAAGCCCTGCAGCAGCGTGCCGCCCCAGCCCGGCGAGACCTGTGCGAAGAGGGCGTGGCTGTCCTCGCGCAGCCACAGGTAGCTGGGATCCAGGTCCAGGCCCTCGATGGCGTACAGGCCCACCTCGTAGCCGGCGCCGGCGGGCTTGAGCGTCTGCAGACGCTCGATGCTGACCTGCCCCACCGGCAGGGCCGTGGCGCGCTGGCCGGGGCGCCTGAGCAGCGTCTGCGCCAGTCGCCCCGCCCAGGCCGGGCTGGCCTGCACGGGCAGGTAGACCAGCTCGCGCCCCGCGCCCGGCCTGTCGCCACGGTCCACCGGCGAGCGCCAGCTGGCACGGCCGTCGTTCAGCGTGAAGCTTTCGTCGATGCGCGCGCCATAGGTGGCCACGCCCTCGGTGCGGTAGCCGAGCCAGGCGCCGTCGGGCGCCAGCTCGATGACCTCCTTCTGGTCGGGGCCGCGGCCGTTGTTGCGGTAGCTGTAATCCACGTCGAGCCGGCCGGCCGACTCGGTCAGCTTGAGATGGCCGCAGGCGGCCTTGGCGCAGACGACGGTGTAGGTCTGGGCGTGGGCCACGCTGGCCAGCAGCAGCACGATCAGCGGGGGCAGGAACTTCATGCAGGGACGGGTGCTGAGATCTCTAGATGGCGCGCACTTTACTGACGCGCCTTGGCCAGCGAGGCCACGCCCTTGTTGGCCAGCATGTCGGCGCGCTCGTTGCCGGGATCGCCGGCATGGCCCTTGACCCAGCGCCAGTCCACCGTGTGCAGCTTGCGCAGCGCGTCCAGGCGCTGCCAGAGGTCGGCGTTCTTGACCGGCTTGCCATCGGCCGTCTTCCAGCCACGGCGCTGCCAGTTGACGATCCATTCGGTGATGCCCTTGCGCACGTATTCGCTGTCCAGGTAGACGACGACATCGCAGCTGCGCTTGAGCGAGGCCAGCGCCTCGATGGGCGCCGTCAGCTCCATGCGGTTGTTGGTCGTTTCAAGCTCGCCGCCGAAGAGTTCCTTGTCGTGGCCGCCGCTGGAAAGCCAGGCGCCCCAGCCACCGGGGCCGGGGTTGCCCTTGCAGGCGCCATCGGTGTAGATGGTGACCTGGGGGCGCTTGATCAGGACGGCCGGCTTGGGTGCTTCAGTCATTCTTGTTGTGATGGTTGTTCAGTGCCACGGCGGGCGCCTTTTTGGCGACCGCACGCGAGTTTTTGGCCAGGCCGATCAGGCGCATGCCATGCACGCGCTTGACTGCCTGGATGAAATAGACGGCGCCCAGCACCGGCCACCAGCGCGAGCCGACGCCGTCCACCCAGCGCCAGCGCTGCAGCCAGGCCTCCGAGCGCAGCGGCGGCCGGTAGATGCCGAAGCGCGCCGCCTCGACATCGAAGCTCAGCAACTTGAGCCAGTCGCGCAGCCGCCAGTAGCCAATGAAATCGCCATCGCGCGGCAGGTAGGGTTCGCCGCGGCGCCTGAGCCGGCCCAGGTTCTGGCGCAGGCCCCAGAGGCTGGCCGGGTTGAGGCCGAAGACGATGAGCCGCCCCTCCGGCCGCAGCACGCGCTCCACCTCGCGCAGCAGCGCATGGGCGTCGGGTGCCAGCTCCAGCGCATGCGGCAGCAGCACGAGGTCGAGGCTGGCGGTGTCGAACGGCAGGGCGTCGAAGTCGCAATGCAGGTCGCGCCCGACCAGCCAGCGGTGGGGCATGCGGTTGCTCTGCAGGCCGTCGAGTTCCGGCAGGCCGAGCTGCAAGGCATGAAAGCCGAACAGATCGATGACGGCCGCGTCCACCTGCGCCTGTTCCCAGGCCAGCAAGTGGCGGCCAGGCGGCGTTTGCAGCCAGGCTGCCAAATCTATACTCGGCGCTTTATCTGTCATGGGTTGGCGCCACATTGACACTCAGTTTGACGCTCACGCCGCTCCCCGCTTTCGACGACAACTACCTCTGGCTGCTGGACAACGGCCGTGAGGCCCTGGTCGTCGATCCCGGCGATGCCGCGCCGGTCGCCGCGGCACTCGATGCCCGCGGCCTGACGCTCGCGGGCATTCTATTGACCCATCACCACGGCGATCACGTCGGCGGCGTCGACGCGCTGCGGTCGCGCTTGGCAGGCCCCATCTACGCGCCCGCTAACGAGACCATGCCTGAACCCGTGCAGCGCCTGCATGGCGGTGACACCGTCGAGCTGCTGGGCCTGCGCTTTGCGGTCATGGATGTGCCCGGCCACACCGCGGGCCACATCGCCTATTTCTCGACCGACGCGGGCCAGGACGGCCCGCTGCTGTTTTGCGGCGACACGCTCTTCAGCGCAGGCTGCGGCCGCCTGTTCGAAGGTACGCCGGCGCAGATGCATGCCTCGCTGCAGTCGCTGGCCGCGCTGCCGCCCGAGACCCGTGTCTGCTGCGCCCATGAATACACGCTGTCCAACCTGCGCTTTGCGCATGCGGTGGACCCTGCCAACCCAGACCTCGCGGCCTACACCGCCTGGTGCCACGCCGAACGCGCCGCCGGCCGGCCGACCCTGCCGGGCCGTATCGGCACCGAGGTTCGCATCAACCCTTTCCTGCGCTGTAGCGAGCCTGCCCTGCGCGACGCCGCCCGCCGACACGCCCCCCTGAAACTCCCGGCCGCGCCCAGCCCGGTCGATGTATTCGCCAGCCTGCGCGAATGGAAGAACGGATTCCGATGACATTGATCCACCGACTGTCCCCCCTGGTATTGTCGGCCCTGCTGGCCGCCGGCGCCACCCCCCCCCTGCCCCCGCTGGACGAAGCGCCGGCGCCACCCCTGTCTCCTCCCGCCGCGGTTGCCGTGGCCAGCGTCACGACCGACACCGCCGTCGAACCCGCGCCGGTGCGCGCCCTGGCCGCCAAGCTGCTGGAAGACAACCTGCGCCCCGGCGCCAAGATCGACCTTGACGCTCCCGAAGCCAATGCCGATCTGTGGGCCCGCATCCGCCAGGGCTTTGCGCTGCAGGACCTGGACGACGACTGGGTGCGCAAGGCCGAGGCCTGGTACAGCGCCCGGCCCGACTATGTCGAGCGCATGACGACGCGAGGCAGCCGCTACCTCTTCCACATCGTCGACGAGGTCGATAAGCGCGGCATGCCGGCCGAACTGGCCCTGCTGCCCTTCATCGAGAGCGCCTTCGTCACGCATGCCGTGTCCAGCGCCAAGGCCACCGGCATGTGGCAGTTCATGCCCGCCACGGGCCGTGACTTCGACTTGAAGCAGAACATCTTCCGCGACGACCGCCGCGACGTGCTGGCGTCCACCCGCGCCGCGCTCGACTACCTGGGCCGCCTGCACAAGATGTTCGGCGACTGGCACCTGGCGCTGGCTGCCTACAACTGGGGTCAGGGCAATGTGCAGAAGGCCATCGCGCGCAACCAGCGCCTGGGACTGCCGACCGACTACGCCAGCCTGAAGATGCCCGAGGAGACGCGCTACTACGTGCCCAAGCTGCAGGCCGTGAAGAACATCGTCCTCAACCCCGACCGCTATGCGCTGTCCTTGCCGCCGGTCGCCAATCACCCCTACTTCCTGAGCGTGAAGATCGAGCGCGACATCGATGTGTCGCTGGCCGCCCAGCTTGCCGGCCTGACGCTGGAGACCTTCCAGCAGTTCAACCCGCAGATGAACAAGCCGGTCATCCTGGCCGCGGCCACGCAGCAGGTGCTGCTGCCCTATGACCAAGCCAGCAACTTCGCCGCGAACCTGGCGCGCCACCGCGGCCCGCTGGCCAGCTGGACGGCCTGGGTCGTGCCCAGGACGATGAGCGCGGCGCAAGCCGCCAAGCGCAGCGGCATGCCGGAATCGGCGCTGCGCGAGATCAACCGCATCCCGCCCAAGATGCTGGTCAAGGCCGGCTCCACGCTGCTGGTGCCGCGCGCCGAACATGTGCACGACGACGTGTCGGAGCGCCTGGCCGACACGGCCAGCCTCAGCCTGGCGCCCGACGCACCGCCGCTGCGCCGCGTGACGCTGAAGGCCGGCAAGGGCGATACGGTGGCGGTGATCGCCGCGCGCTACAAGGTCCGCGCCGACCAGGTGGCGCAGTGGAACAAGGTCGGCAGCTCGGCACGCTTCAAGCCCGGCCAGGCGGTGGTCGTCTACACGGCGTTCAAGGCCAAGGCGACCCCCGCCAAGACGACGGTGGCGGCTCGCGCCGCTGCCAAGAAGGGCAAGGCCACCGTCCGCGCCGCCAAGCCGGCAGCGCCCCCCAATCTGGCCAAGGACCGCGGCGGCAAGGGCCGCAACAACGTGGTCGCGTCAGCCGCGCCTTGAGGCCGTCAGCCGACGAAGAACAGCGCCGCGCTGGTCACCAGGCCAGCCAGCCAGACAACTGAGCGCAGCGTCGCCTGGTCAGCCAGATAAAGGCCGACGAAGGCAATACGCGCGGCGATGAAGCCCAGGGCCAGTGCGTCGACAGTGGCCTGCGGCGCCTGGTGCTGGTGCGCCACGAACAGGCCGGCGACGAAGACCGGCAGGGCCTCCCAGCTGTTGGCCTGCGCGGCATGGGCCCGGGCCTGCCAGCCGCTCAGGTTCGCCAACCAGGCGCGCGGCTGGTGGTTGTCGAAGCCACCGTCGCGCCGCCGCTTGCCGAAGCCCTTGGACTTGGCCAGCCCGGCGCAAACGATGGGCAGCACGCAGGCCACGAGCAGGCAGAGTTGGCTGATGGTCAGTGAGGTCATCGGAGCGTTCCTTCAGCGTCGATCCGTCAGGGCGTGGGCGATGGTGCCCAGGTCCACATATTCAAGCTCGCTGCCGACCGGCACGCCGCGCGCCAGCCGGGTCGAGCGGATGCCGCGCGCTCGCAGCGCCTCGGCCAGCACATGGGCCGTGGCCTCGCCCTCGGCAGTGAAGCTGGTGGCGAGGATGACCTCCTCCACGCCGGCCTCGCCCGCCCGCGCGAGCAGCTCGGCCGCGCCGATCTGGCGCGTGCCCACGCCGTCGAGCGGGCTCAGCCGGCCCAGCAGCACGAAGTAGTAGCCGCGGTAGGAGGCGGTGCGCTCGAGCGCCGCCTGGTCGGCCGGCGTCTCGACGACACAGAGCAGCCGAGCGTCACGTTGGGCATCGGCGCAGACAGCGCAGATCGGCGCCTCGCTGAAGGTGTGGCAGCGCTCGCAATGCTTGATGCGCTCGCCCGCCGCCGTCAGCGCATCGGCCAGGCGCAGCATGGCCAGCCGGTCATGCTGCAGCAGGTGGTAGGCCATGCGCTGGGCCGACTTCTGGCCCACGCCCGGCAGGCGCTTGAGCGCCTCGATCAGCGTCTCAAGCGCGGCCAAGGTCCGGGCTCAAAAGGGGAACTTCATGCCGGGGGGCATCGGCATGCCCTGCGTCAGCTTGCCCATCTTCTCGCTGCTCGTCGCCTCGGCGCGGCGGGCCGCGTCGTTGAAGGCGGCGGCCACGAGGTCTTCCAGCATGTCCTTGTCATCGGCCAGCAGGCTGGGGTCGATGGTGACGCGCCGCACCTCGTTCTTGCAGGTCATGACGACCTTGACGAGGCCGGCGCCGCTTTGGCCCTCGACCTCGATGCTGGCGAGCTCGTCCTGCGCCTTCTTCAGGTTGTCCTGCATCGCCTGGGCTTGTTTCATCAAGCCGGCAAGTTGGCCTTTCATCATGATCGTGTCCTTGTCAAAGAGAGGGAGTCAGCGGCTGCACGGAGCCCGGCAAGATACGCGCCGACGGGAACTGGGAAAGCAGCGTCCGTGTCATCGGATGTTGGGCGGCGAGGTCCTCCGCCGCACGTTGCTGGGCCTCGGTGCGGGCCACGGTGCGCAGCGCAATCGAGTCCTCGGCGATGCCGACCTCGATCTCGAGCCTGGCGTCCAGCGCCGCTTCGAGCTTGGCGACGAGAGCCGGAGCACGCAGCGATTCGCGCTCGACGCGCAAGGTCCAGGTCTCGCGGCCGTCGACGGTGCGGCAGGCCAATGCCTGCGCCTGGCGAGCCAGTTCGGCGGTCATGCCGACCAGGTTGAGGGCTGCAACGCGTTCCGCCCATTGCGCGCCCTCGGGGGTCTCGCGCAAGGCTGCGCGGCGCGGCGCTTCGACATCCCGTGCGGCGACCGGCGACGGCACATCGTCGGCCTCCATCCACGGCGGCGGCGCGTCGTCGGGCGGCGCGCCGTCCATGTCGTCGTCCGCCTGTACCTCGACGCCGACCGGGCGCGGGCGCAGGCGGTCACTGAGCCTGGGGGTGGACGGCTCAACTGCCATGGGCGCCGCCACCACCGGTGCCGGCGCGAAACCCTTTGGCGCTGCGGCCGGTGCAATGACGGGCGCCGGCGGCGCCACCTTGGGCAAAGGCACGGCGACGACCGCCTTGGCCACCGCCGGCGGCCGCACCAGGGCCGCGGCCTTGATCGGTTTGGCACTGGTGCCTGCCGGCCGGAAGGCCAGCATGCGCAGCAGCACCATCAGCAGCCCGGCGTACTCGTCCGGTGCCAGGTGCAGCTCGGCGCGGCCGTGCAGGGCCATGCTGTACATCAGCTGGATCTCGTCGGCCGGCAGTGCGGCGGCCAGGCGGCGGATCTCGGCAGTCTCGGTGTCGGCATCGTCCAGCGCGGCGGGCGCGGCCTGCGCCAGGGCCATCTGTTGGAAGAGCGTGGCCAAGTCTTCCAGCGTGCCTGCCGCCGACAGTCCCGCACCGCGCAGCGCATCGGCCTGCGCGACGACCGCCTCGCCGCTGGCGGCTGCCAGCGCATCGACGATGGCCACGACATGACCGCGGTCCACGCTGCCCAGCATCTGGCGCACGCCGGCCTCGGAGAGCGAGCCGGCGCCAAAGGCAATCGCCTGGTCGGTCAGCGACAACCCGTCGCGCATGGAGCCGCGCGCCGCACGCGCCAGCAGGCGCAGGGCGCCCGGCTCGGCCGGCACGCTCTCGGCGCCCAGCACATTGCCCAGGTGCATCTGCACGTCCGCCGCCGCCATCGGCCGCAGGTTGAACTGCAGGCAGCGTGACAGCACGGTGACCGGCACCTTCTGCGGGTCGGTCGTCGCCAGCACGAATTTCAGGTAGTCGGGCGGTTCCTCCAGCGTCTTCAACATCGCGTTGAAGGCGGTGTTGGACAGCATGTGCACTTCGTCGATCATGTAGACCTTGAAGCGCCCGACGACCGGCTTGTAGACCGCCTGGTCCAGCAGCTGCGAGATCTCCTCGACGCCGCGGTTTGACGCTGCGTCCAGCTCCACGTAGTCGACGAAGCGGCCTGCATCGATGTCGCGGCAGGCGTGGCAAACGCCACAGGGCCGGGCCGTGATGCCGCCAGTGCCGTCCGGCCCGACACAGTTCAGGCTCTTGGCGAGGATGCGCGACACCGTCGTCTTGCCAACGCCACGGGTGCCGGTGAACAGATAGGCGTGGTGCAGGCGGCCCTGCGTCAAGGCGTTGGCCAGCGCTTGGACGACATGTTCCTGGCCAACGAGCTGCTCGAAACTCTGCGGACGGTATTTGCGGGCCAGGACCTGGTAACTCATCCTCAGGATTCTAGGCGTCGATAATCCCGCCCCATGACCTCGCAAGCCCCCCTCACCTACGACCAGGCCGGCGTCAACTACGACCTGATCGACCCGCTCAAGATCACCGCGCAACGCGCCGCCGCCGCCACCGGCGCCCACCTGGGCGCGCATGGCTTCACCGAAGTGAAGGCCTCGCGCGGCGAGTCAGCCTATGTCGTGGATGTGGGGCCGTTCTACATCGCCTCCATCGTCGAATGCCTGGGCACCAAGACGCTGGTGGCCGACGAGATGGCCAAACTGACGGGCAAGAGCTTCTTCGCCGGCATCGCCCAGGACACGATCGCGATGGCGGTCAACGACCTGATCACCGTCGGCGCGACGCCGCTGGTCGTGCAGGCCTACTGGGCCGCCGGCGGCAGCGACTGGTTCGGCGACGCCCAGCGCGCGCAAGCCCTGGTGGCGGGCTGGAAGGCCGCCTGCGACACCTGCCAGGTCGCCTGGGGCGGTGGTGAGACCCCCGCGCTGGCGGGCATCGTCGAGGACGGCCGCATCGACCTGGCCGCCTCCTGCACCGGCCTGATCAACCCCAAGGAGCGGCTGTCGGTCGGCGACAAGCTCGGTGCCGGGGACGCCATCGTGCTGCTGGCCTCCAGCGGCATCCATGCCAACGGCCTGTCACTGGCCCGCAAGCTCGCGGAACGCTTGCCTCAGGGCTATCTCACCGAGATCGAACCCGGCCTGAGCTACGGCGAGGCGCTGCTGGCGCCGACGGCGCTGTATTCCCCCGTCACCGAGGCACTGTGGAAAGCCGGCATCGCGCCTCACTACTGCGCCAACATCACCGGCCACGGCTGGCGCAAGCTGCTGCGCCACCCGAGCCAGCTGACCTATCGCATCCACACCGTGCCGCCCAAGACCGCGGTGCTGGACTTCATCCAGAAGCAGGCCGGCCAGGATGACCGCGAGGCCTACTCGACGCTGAACATGGGCGCCGGCTTTGCCATCTTCGTCAAGCCCGACGATGCCGAGCGCACAGCTCAGGTCGCACGCGATTGCGGCGTCAAGGCCTGGGTGGCGGGCACCGTCGAGGCGGGCGAGAAGCAGCTGTTGATCGAGCCGCTGAACATCCGCTTCAGCGAAGACGATCTCGCTCTGCGCTGACCATGTCGCTGGCATGCGCGTCGGCAGTCGAGCGTAGTGCCCCTCGGGCCGAGCGCAGGGCCGCTCCCAAGCCGGCCCGAGGTGGCGCTGTGCTTGCCGGTCAACCCGGCAAGCAGCGCCGTCCCCGCAACGGACCGGCCAAGGTACTCCTTGGACGAGGGGCCATATGACGTGGTACTACACGCAGATGGTCCAGTGGCATGTGTGGCTGGCCTGGTGCAGCGTAGGCCTGTTCTTCGTGCGCGGCCTGCTGTTCCAGTTCGGCACGCCGCAGCTACAGGGCATTGCCAAGGACGCGCGTCTGCTGGTGGTGGTGTTCAGCGTCAATGCCTGCCTTGTCGTCACGGGCCTGGCTCTGTGGGGTGCCATCGGCTATCACCCCGTGCGCAATGGGTGGCTAGGGGTCAAGCTGGTCGCGCTGATCGGCTACGTGGCCTGCGGCCATTGGGCATTGAGCCAG
The DNA here is from genome assembly GCF_052436255.1 of Roseateles sp. Taxonomy (GTDB): domain Bacteria; phylum Pseudomonadota; class Gammaproteobacteria; order Burkholderiales; family Burkholderiaceae_C; genus Pelomonas. Next base: position 23,734 of record NZ_JBQVNP010000010.1, read on the forward strand.
GTGCGCTTTCACCTAATCGGCTATCTCACCGCGTTGGCGCTGCTGGCTCTGGCGATGGACCTTTCGATCAACCGCCAGTTCCTGCCCGGTTAGAATGGTCAGCGACGGGCCTCCCCGCATGGAAGCGCGCCCAACCGGGTCAGGTGGGGAACCAAGCAGCCCTAAGCGTTGCAACCAGTGCCGGGGTCAGGCTCGTCACCCTCCCCTCCCTCACCTACGATCTTGACCGCAGCGATATCTTCGCGGTCGCGCAAGGTCGCTCCTCGGCCGCCTGACTGATCCCCAAAGAAAAAGGGGAGGCTCGTGCCCTCCCCTTTGTCGCCAGCGCCGTGAGCTAGTTTGGCGTCTTCGGGATGTCGGTCGACCGCACCGTCAGCGACTTGATCTGGCCACCGCCGCTCACGCTGCCGTCTACCTGTCCTTCACGCACACGACGCTCGCACAGCTCGCGGTCCTCTCCGCGCTGCGCCTGGCAGCGCTTTAGCGCGTTGGCGGCCCACTGCTCGGCCCGGTCGTCGGCGGGGACCAGCTTTCCTTGGCGGGCTTGGGCATACGCCGCCCCGGCTTCGCGCAGGCACACGTCGCGTGGCTGGGTGGTCTTGGCGGTCAGGCAGTCAGCCTTTTCCCGCTCGTACTGCAGGCGCAGTGGATCGGCGTTCTTCGCCGCGGGACCGGCCGCCTGGGCGAGACCGCCGCAGGCCAGCAGGCCCGCAAGCAGCCATCGGCAAGTCAGTGAACGTCCTGTCATCGCCATCTCCTCAAGGTGGAAGACACCAACTCAGCCACGCGAGCGAACCGGCTGGTTGTCGTTCGAGATGTAGACCTCGACGCGACGGTTCATGGCGCGATCCGAGGTGCTCGAGTTGCTGGCCACCGGGTATTGCTCGCCATAGCCGCGCGTGGCGATGCGGGCCGGGTCCACGCCGCGGGCGCGCAGCGCGTCAGCCACCGCTTGCGAGCGGCGCTGCGACAGCACCATGTTGGTTGAATCGCTGCCCGTGCTGTCGGTGAAGCCCTCGATCAGCACACGACGGTCCGCGTGTTGGTTGAGGTAGTTGGCCAGCTTGCCGATGGCCTCCTGCGCGGCCGGCCTGATCTCGGCGCGCCCCGTCTCGAACAGCACGTCACCCAGCGTGACGAGCATGCCGCGGTCGGTCTGCTTTGCCTGCAGGTCAGACAGCTCGCGCTGCAGAGCCTCGGCCTGCGCCTGAGCTTGTGCGGCGGTCAACGTGGCCGCTGCGGCTTGCTGGCGCGCGACATTGGCATCGGCGTTGGCATTGGCAGCCTGGGCTTGAGCTGTGGCAGCCTGGTTCTGTGCATTGGCAGCCTGAGCCTGGGCGCGGCGCGCACGCTCGGCGTTGGCATCGGCCCGCGCCCGCTCGCGGTCGGCCTCGGCAGACTTGATGGCCTCTTCGTCGGTCTGGGCCTTGGCCAGGGCCATCGCAGTGCGAGCCTGGGTGGCGGCCACATAGGCGGCTGAATCGATATCGGCGGGCGCTTCGCGCTTGACGCTGAGTTCATCGGCACGGCGCAGCGAGTCGGCGGCCTTCTTCAGCTCCAGCGGCGCGTACTTGGCGACTGCGGGATCGGCCTCGGCGCTGCGCACGGTAGCGCGCGCCTGCTGCAGTTGCGGCGTGACGGTGGGCGTGCTCGCACAACCGGCAAACAGGGCAGCGGCGGCGGCTAACGCGGTCAGGGTCTTGATGTTTCGCATGGCAATCCTCTTATTCAATTCAGGAACGGTTCAGCTGCGACTGCAATTGCTGGATGCTTTCGCGCACCTCAGACAAGGCACGTCCAGAGCGAGCCGAGCGCGCGGTGGCCTGGGCCAGCGCCGCATCTGCGGCAGCCTGATCGGCAAGTTGACGTGCCAGCACGTAGTCCTTGCGGGCCATCGCCTGGTTGGCGCGCGCCAGCTTGTCGCGCGCCGCCGCCAGTTCAACAGGCGCATCGGCGGAATTGCCCGTGGCCTGCTCGACGGAGGCGTTGGCAACCGCCATCTGTTCCTTGGGGGCGTCCGCCGTGGTCGAGCATGCCGACAGAGCTGCAGCAGCAAATGCCGCCAAAAAAACAGCTCGGCCATTCGTCGAATGGTGATTCATAGGAACTCCTGTAGTTTGAATTCCCCGGCGTCCGCGCATCACGCCCCACCGGGGTCGGGTTCTTTGAGGATGCCCATCCAGTATTCGCCGGCGCTGGTGTGCCACCCGTCAGTGCTCAGCGGCAACGGGTGTGGGAGATGCCCTACAGCTGCCGCGATGCAGCGGCGTGCAACGACCTCAGCCGGTTGCTTGGCGAAAGGCCATCACGGCCTGGTTGCGCAGCGTGCGCAGCAGGGACAGTTCCTTCTCGCCAAGCTGCACGGCACCGGCCTGAGCATGGTCGGCGTAGATCAGGCCCAGCGGCGAACCCTTGAGAACGAGAGGCAGCAGCAGAAAGCTCTGCGCCTGCAGTTCGCCACGGAACCAGCTCGGCAATCGCGTGGCGATGTTGGCGGCCCGCGCGTCCTGGATCAGCGTGTCGACGCCCTTCAGGCAGACCGCGGCGAACAGGTCCGGCGGCTGCGCGGTCAGCTCCACACGCAGCTGCGGCGCCAGGCGCTCGACATCGGCCCCCACACCGAGTCGGCCGGTCAGCGCCTGGCCGCGCGCATCACGCAGGCAGAAGATGACGCGGCGGAAGCCCAGGGCGCGGTAGACGGTCTCCAGGATCATGCGCAACACCGCGTTGAGCTGGAAGTTGTCGACCATGGCATCGGTGATGTCCTGCACCCCGGCAGCCAGCAGTTGGGTGGCCTGGTCGGCGGCGGAGGTCCTGCCCTTGTCCTGGATGCGCTCCAGCACCTGGGTCGGCGCGAGTTCATGGGCCGTCAGCGAGTCGTGCACCGAGGGCGTCAACGGCGCCAGCAGGCGCTGCGCCCGCGAGTCCTGGGGCAGGTGCAGCTCCAGTGCCTCGGTCATCTGCGCGAGATGCTGGCGCGCGGTGTCCGCCGCCTGCTCGAACGCCTCGGCGCTCAGGCCCAGTGCGCGCGCATGGCGCTGGGCCATCGCGCGCAGCTTGGCATGGGCTTGCTCGGGCGGCGTGTTCAGGATCAGGTCGGCCATGTCGTTGCTGGCGCGTGCCAGCCAGCGCTGGCGTTCAGCGCCTTCTTCCAGCAGCCGCTGCGGTGCCTCGCCCACGGGCCGGCGCATGGCGCGTTGCAGACTGTCGGGCAGGCCCCACTGCTTGGCCACACCCAGGCCGAGTGCCTCGTAGCTCATGCCGAGCACCTGCGACGACGCCGCGGCCTCGTTGATGGCGGACTGGCCCTCCTCGGGCGGGCTGACCAGGCGGCGCACGGCGTCGGCCTCTTCCGGGAAATAGAACTCGGTCAGCGAGCGACCCAGGTGATGGAACATGGCGCCAAGGAAGGCCTCCTCGGCCTCACGCGGGTTGGCGCAGAGCTCACGCGCCAGCGAGGCCGCCATCAGCGAGCGCAGATAGTCCTCGCGCAGCCGCTTGGCATGGCTCTTGTTCTCCATGCGCTCCAGCAGCACCAGGCTCAGAGCCAGGTTGCGGATGCCTGCAAAGCCGATCAGCGCCACCGCCCGCGACACCGTGCTGATGCCGCCGCCACCGGCATGCCGGTACTGCGCCGTGTTGACCAGGCGCAAGAGCTTTTGCGTCAGCGCCACGTCCTTGAGGATCTCGTTGGTCAGGCTGGCCAGGCTCTCGTTCTCGGACTGCGTCAGGCGCTGGATGCGGCCGATGGCGTCGGACAGCGCCGGGAAGTCGCTCTTGTGGCGCATGCGGCGCAGCAGGAAGTCCAGCACCGGCGCGTCGGGCGCGTCGGCGGCCGGCTCGGCCACGGGGCGCAGCCAGGCGGCCAGCGCGTCGCGCAGCAGCGCCACACTGGGCCAGCGCGCCGACGGCTCGCGGGCCAGGCCACGTTGCACGACGGCACGCAGTGCGTCGTCCACGCTGGGGTCCAGGCCCGAGGGCAGCAGAAGATCTGTCGTTTGCACGCGCTGGATGGCCCGCCAGGGGTCGGGGTCGTGGTTGAGGCGCTGGCCGCTCAACATCTCGGCCAGCATGATGGCGGCGGCGAACACGTCCATTTGCGGATGCGGCGGCGCACCGCGCGCCGCTTCGGGCGAGATATAGCCTGGCGTGCCGACGATGCGCGACGGCGCGTTGGCGTCGGTCGACACCCGTGCGGCAATGCCGAAGTCCATCACGCGCGGCCGACCGCGGGCGTCGATCAGGATGTTGCTGGGCTTGAGGTCGCGGTGCACCAGGCCGGCGGCATGGGCAGCGGTGAGGCCGTCCAGGATGCCCAGCATCAAGGTCACGGCCTCCGCCGCCGTGGGGCGCGGGCCGGCGCGCAGGCGCTGTGTCAGCGTGCCACCGGAAACGTATTCGAAGACCAGGTAGGAACGCCCGCCCTGGGCGTCGGCCTCGAAGACCGGCACGATGTTGGGATGGGTCAGGCGGCTGACGGCGCGGGCCTCGTGCAGCCACTCGTCCACGCTGCCGGGTTCGGCCGCGGGCTTGAGGAGCTTGACGGCGACCTCGCGGTCCAGCAAGGGGTCATGCGCCAGCCAGACCGTCGCCTGAGCGCCCTCGCCCAGGCGCTGCATCAGGCGGAAACGGCCGAGTTGAGGAGGCAGGTCGTCGATCATGCGGGCGCGCTCAGGAACCACCGCGGGCTGACAGGCGTTCGCGCAGCGATGAAGCGGACGATGCGGCCTCGTCCGCCGGCCTGGTGGGCACAGGCGGCTTTTGCGTGCCCGGGTTGAGCGCGTCCATGACCTCGCGCAGACCGACGCCCAGGGCCTTGGCATAGCGCCGCGTCGCGACCTCCAGCGCCGGGCGGCGGCGCGCCTCGGGCAGGCCGAGGGCATCGACCAGCTCGTTGGCAAAGCTGCAGGTCAGGCGGATGGCGTCGGCATCGCTGCGTGCCGGATGCACGAGCGCGTCCTGCGGCTGGCGGCGGATCATCTGCAGCAGCTCGTCGCCCAGGCCCCAATGGCGGGCCACGGCAATGCCCAGCGCGTCGAGATCGCAACCCAGCACGGCATAGGCGGCCGCCTGCTCGCTCATCGCCACGGGCTTGGGCTGCTCCTCGGTGGGCTCGGGAGGCACCATCAGCTGGCGGATCTGCTGGGCGTCGTCGGGGAAGTGGTACTGCAGCAGCAGGCGGCCGAGGTTTTGCATGACCGTGATCAGGTGCACCACCTCGCCGTCATACCCGGCCGGACGCAGCGCCTGGGCGATCTGGGCGGCCTTGGTGACGCGCGCCATCAGCTGGCGCAGCATCTCGGCGGCCACGGCGGCCAGCGGCCCCGGCCAGGGCTTGAGTGCATTGGCCGCCAGTTGCACGCCGTCCAGGCCCAGCATCTGGATGGCGCGCTGCATGTTGAGCACCGTCTCACCATGGTGGCCCGCCTGCTTGAGCGCGTTGTTGACGCGGCGCACCAGCTCCAGGCTCAAGGCCATGTCCTTGAGGACGAACTCGGACAGCGCGCTGGCGTGCTGGGCCTCCAGGCCCGACCCGCCGGTCAGGCGATGCAGGCCGGACCGCGTCGTGGGCAGGTGGCCGATGCGCTGCAGCTTGTCCAGCAGCAGCACGACCGGGCCACCGTCGTCGTGGGCGGCCGCCTGGCGCCAACCGTCCAGCGCGCGCCAGAAGCTGCGCGCCAGGTGGTAGCGCTGGCGCAGCTGGCGGTCGGTGGCGCGGTTGCAGATGGCGCGCAACGGGTCGGGAATCGGGTGGGGCGTCTCCCAGCCCAGGCGCACCATCTCTCGCCCCAGGGGCTGCATCTGCTGCACGACGTGCTGCAGGTCGTCTTCCTCAAGAACCGGCTTGCCGCTGAGGATGCGGTGGAGCAGCAGGCCGACGCAGAGCACGTCTTCCTCGGCCGACTCGCGCACGGCGCGGCGGGTCACCGCGTTGAAGTCGCCCGTGGCAGGGAAGACCTCCTGCGCAACTTCCAGCCCGGCCAGGCGCACCTTGTCGCCCGCGTCGATGACCAGGCACGCCGTCTGGATGTCACGATGGGCATGGCCGGCATCATGGGCAAAGGCCAGACCTTCGAGGAGCTGGGCAACCCAGCCGGCGGCGTCGAGGGGCAGAGGCGCGTTCTGGCGCGCCAGGCGCTCATCCAGGGTTTCGCCCAGGGCCCGGTCATAGGCGATGTAGGGCCAGTTCTCGACCTGGTCGATCTCGAGAACCGGCGCCAGGTTGGGATGCTGCACGCGCCCGCCGGCCTGCGCCATGCGCAGCCAGTGCTCCAGCGCTGCCGCACTGTTGGGTTTCTCGCGCGGCATGCACAGCATCAGCTCCTGGCCATGGCGCGAATCGAAGACGCGCCACATCAGGCTGCGGGCGCTCTTGGACAACAGCGCGAGCAACTCGAAGCGCCCAAAGCTTCTGAGCGACGTGGCGGTGGGCTGGGATTCGGGCACGGTGCAGGCGAGATCGTGGCAGTTACAGATGTAGCCCGCATTGGACTCCAGGCTGGCACCCTAAGAAGGGCAGTGCAGACCCTGAATTGCGATGGATTTCTGCGGCAGTCCAGGTCCCCGCGTGCCCGACCCGGGCGAGCCGGCCGGTGCCAGGCAGTCTCACTTCATGACAGCTGAGACCAGACCTTGTCGAGTCGTTTCACGCTCACCGGCTGCGGTGTGCGCAGTTCCTGGGCGAACAGGCTGACCCGCAATTCCTCCAGCTGCCACCGGAAATCATCCAACCGGGCATCGCGCACGCCCTTGAGCTCGGCAAGCCGGCGGGTGTAACGCTGTTCCAGCGGCTTGACCTCGCTCATCAGCCTGGTGTCGCGGGCGGGGTCGGCCCGGAGCTTGTCCAGCCGGGTTGTGATGGCCTTCAGGTAGCGCGGCAGGTGTTGCAGCTGGGACCACGGCGTGTCCAGCGCAAACCGTTTGGGCACCAGGCGCTGCAGCTGAGCCGTGATGTCGTCACCGACGTCCTTGGCCGGACGCGAGTCTTTGAGCTTGCGCGTCGCCTGGGCCAGTTCCTGCAGCACGGCATGGGCGGCTCGGGCGACTTCCTGGGCGATGAGGTTGAGCCGGCTTCGGCCTTCCTCGATGCGCTTCCTGAAAGACATCGGGTCGGTCGGCAGCGGGTCGGCCAGGAAAGCGCGGTCCAGCGCCACGCCGATGATCTGGTCGCGCAGCTCTTCGGCCGTGCCCAGCCCCATGTAGAGCACCGACATGCGCTGCAGGTCGGGGATGTTCTTCTCGAGGAACTTGAGCGGCTCCTTGAGCTGCAGCGCAATCAGTCGGCGCAGCCCGGCGCGGTGCCGGGCTGCAGCCACCTCGGGCTCGTCGAAGACCTCGATCTCGACATGGGCCCCCTTGTCGATCAGTGCCGGGAAGCCGATCAGGGTCTGGCCACCCTTCTTCACTTCCAGCAGCTCGGGCAGCTCGCCGAAGGTCCAGTCGGTGTAGGCCAGGGCGGCGTCGCGCACGGGTGCTGCGGGTGTGACGATCTCGGCGCGGATGCCGCGGCCCTCAACGGGCGCCGGCTTCGGCGCCGCCTCGGCGGCGGGCAGCTTCAACGCGGCCAGCGCCTGGAATGCCGACCTCGCCTGCCCGCCCAGCTCCGCCTTCAGCGCGGCAAGCTGCCGGCCCTGGCCGAGCTGGCGGCCATGCTCATCGACGACGCGGAAGTTCATGAACAGATGGGCGGGGAGCTGCTCGAGCTTGAAGTCGTTGCGCTGCACGGCAATCTGGCTGCGGTCCTTCACGGCCCGCAGCAGCGTGTCCACCAAACCACCCTGGCAAAACGGCTGCAGCTCAATGAACTCGGCGACAAAGTCCGGCAACGGCGTGAGACGCGCGCGCGGCTTCTGATGCAGACTCTTCAGCAGCGCCGTCACCTTGGCGGCAAGCATGCCGGGCACCAGCCATTCGGCGCGCTCCTCGCTGACCTGGTTGAGCGCAAAGATCGGCACGGTCACCGTCAGGCCGTCGCGCGCGTCGCCGGGCTGGTGCAGATAGGTCGCCGCGCAGTCCACGCCGCCCAGGCGAATGACCTTGGGGAAGGCCTCGCTCGTGACGCCCGCGGCCTCGTGGCGCATCAGCTCGTCCTGGCTGAGCTGCAACAGCTTGTCATTGCCCTTGCTGGCCTCGCGCCACCACTTCAGCAGCGTCGCGCCGCTGAACACATGGGCGGGCAGCTTGTCGTCGTAGAAGGCGTAGATCAGCTCGTCATCCACCAGCACGTCCTGCCGGCGCGACTTGTGCTCCAGCGCCTCCACCTTGGCGATCTGGCGGCGGTTGTGGCCGAGGAAGGGCAGCTGCCGCACGAGTTCGTCCGGCAGGTCGTCGTTGACCAGGCCCTCGCGGATGAAGATCTCGCGCGCGGCCCGCGGGTCCACGCGGCCGAAGTTCACGCGCTTGTTGCTGTAGAGCACGATGCCGTAGAGCGTCGCCCGCTCCAGCGCCACCACCTCGGCGGCCTTCTTTTCCCAGTGCGGCTCCAGCAGCTGGGTCTTGATCAGGTGGCCGGCGATGGGTGGCAGCCACTGCGGCTCGATGTTGGCGATGCCGCGGCCGTACAGGCGCGAGGTGTCGACCAGCTCGGCGGCGACGATCCAGCGGCCCGGCTTCTTGGAGAGGTGGGCGCCGGGGTGGCGATAGAACTTGATGCCGCGTGCGCCGAGATACCAGTCCTCGTCATCGCTCTTCTGCCCGATGTTGCCGAGCAGGCCGGCCAGCATCGACAGGTGCAGCTGCTCGTAGGTGGCGGGCGTCTGGTTCAGGCGCCAGCCGTGCTCGGTCACGACGGTGAGTAGTTGGGAGTAGACATCGCGCCACTCGCGCACACGGCGCGGGCTGATGAAGTTCTCGCGCAGCAGCTGCTCGTGCTTGCGGGCCGACAGCTTGTGCTCGGCGCCTCCACCGCGGCTTTCCTCCAGCCACTTCCACAACTTCAGGTAGCCGACGAACTCGCTCTTCTCGTCGTCGAACTTCTTGTGCTTTTCGTCGGCGGCCTGCGCCGCCTCCATCGGCCGGTCGCGGACGTCCTGGCCGGTCAGCGCCGAGGCGATGACCAGCACCTCCGACAGCGCCTCGCGGTTCTTGGCCTCCAGGATCATGCGGCCCACGCGCGGGTCCAGCGGCAGGCGCGACAGCTCCTTGCCCAGTGGCGTCAGCTCGTTGTTGTCGTCCGTCGCGCCCAGCTCGGCCAGCAGCTGGTAGCCGTCGGCAATCGCCTTCGGGCGAGGCGCCTCCAGGAAGGGGAAGCGCTCGACCTCGCCCAGGTGCAGCGCCTTCATGCGCAGGATGACGCCCGCCAGGCTGGACCGCAGGATTTCCGGGTCGGTGAACCTGGGCCGCTCGTTGAACTCCTTCTCGCTGTACAGGCGAATGCAGATGCCGTTGGCGACCCGGCCGCAGCGACCGGCGCGCTGGTTGCTCGCCGCCTGGCTGACCGGCTCGATCAGCAGCTGCTCCACCTTGTTGCGGTAGCTGTAGCGCTTGACCCGCGCCAGGCCGGGGTCGATGACGTAGCGGATGCCCGGCACCGTGAGCGACGTTTCGGCCACATTGGTCGCCAGCACGATGCGACGCTGTCCGTGCGGCTCAAACACGCGGTCCTGCTCGGCCTGCGACAGGCGCGCGAACAGCGGCAGGATCTCCACACCCGGCGGGTGGTGCTTGCGCAACGCCTCGGCCGCCTCGCGGATCTCGCGCTCGCCGGGCAGGAAGACCAGCACGTCGCCCCCACCCTCGCGCCACAGCTCGTCCACCGCGTCAGTGATCGCGTTGTTGACGTCGTACTCTCGGCTCTCCTCGAACGGCCGGTAGCGCTGCTCGACCGGGAACAGCCGCCCCGACACCGTCAGCACCGGCGCCGGGCCCTTGCTCGACGCGAAGTGCCTGGCGAACCGGTCCGCGTCGATGGTGGCCGAGGTGACGACGATCTTCAGGTCGGGCCGGCGCGGCAGCAGCTCGCGCAGATAGCCCAGCAAGAAGTCGATGTTGAGGCTGCGCTCGTGGGCCTCGTCAATGATGATGGTGTCGTAGGCCTTGAGCAGCGGGTCGCTCTGGGTCTCGGCCAGCAGGATGCCGTCCGTCATCAGCTTGACCGAGGCGTTCTTGGCCAGCCGGTCCTGGAAGCGCACCTTGAAGCCGACCACCTCGCCCAGCGGCGTCTTCAGCTCCTCGGCGATGCGCTTGGCCACGCTGCTGGCGGCGATGCGCCGCGGCTGGGTGTGGCCAATCAGGCCGCCGCCGTTGATGCGCCCGCGGCCCATCGCCAGCACGATCTTGGGCAGCTGCGTCGTCTTGCCTGAGCCGGTCTCGCCGCAGACGATGACCACCTGGTGCTCGGCCATCGCCGCGGCGATCTCGTCCCGCCGGGCACTGACCGGAAGGCTTTCAGGGAATGAAATGGAAAGAGCCGGCTGAGGAATTTGTTCGCCCCCACGCCCGTCTTCCGACGGGCTCCCCCCCGAGGGGGCTGTGCCGCCTTGGGGGCGGCCCGGCGCCGGCGCGCGCCGGCTCTCACTGCGTTCTGAACTCATTGCCGCCGATTGTCCCGCAGCCATGGAGAATCCCGCCCCATGACCGGTCTCGTCTTCCCTCACACCTTCGTGCCCTGGTTCCGCGCCGTGGCACCGTACATCCATGCCTACCGTGGCGAGACCTTCGTCGTCGGCATGCCGGGCGAGCTGATTGCGGCGGGCAAGCTGAACGCGTTCGTGCAGGATCTCGCCATCCTGCACGCCATGGGCATCAAGATCGTCCTGGTGCACGGCTTCCGCCCCCAGGTCAACGAGCAACTCGCCGCGAAAGGTCAGACGCCGCGCTTCAGCCACGGCCGCCGCATCACTGATGCCGTGGCGCTGGACTGCGCGCAGGAGGCCGCCGGCCAGCTGCGTTTCGAGATCGAGGCCGCCTTCAGCCAGGGCCTGCCCAACACGCCCATGGCCAACGCCACCGTGCGGGTCGTCTCGGGCAACTTCCTGACCGCACGCCCGGTCGGCATCGTCGACGGCGTGGATTTCGAGCATTCCGGCCTGGTGCGCAAGGTCGACGGCGCTGCCATCCAGCGCGCCATCGACATCGGCGCCATCGTGCTGCTGTCCCCATTTGGCTTCTCCCCCACCGGCGAGGCCTTCAACCTGTCGATGGAAGACGTCGCCACGTCAGCCGCCATCGCGATGCAGGCCGACAAGCTGCTCTTCGTCTGCGAAGTGCCTGGCGTGCCCGAGAACCCGGCCGACCCCGACAGCGCCATCGACACCGAACTGGCCCTGGCGGACGCCGAGCGCATGCTTGCCAGCGCCGGCCCGGCACCCGAACCGACCGACGTCGCCTTCTACCTGCGCCACTGCGCCGACGCCTGCCGCGCCGGCGTCGAGCGCTCGCACATCATCCCGTTCGCCGTCGACGGCGCGCTGCTGCAGGAGGTCTACACCCACGACGGCATCGGCACCATGGTCGTTGACGAGAAGCTGGAGAGTCTGCGCGAGGCCAGCGCCGACGACGTGGCGGGCATCATTCAGCTCATCGAGCCCTTCGAGCGCGACGGCACGCTGGTCAAACGCAGCCGGACCGAGATCGAGCGCGATGCCGAGCTCTACACGGTCATCGAGCACGACGGCGTCATCTTCGGCTGCGCGGCGCTCTACCCTTATGTCGAAGCGCGCACGGCCGAGATGGCCGCGCTGACGGTGTCCGCCGAAGTGCAGGGCCAGGGCGACGGCGACCGGCTGCTGAAAAGAATCGAACAGCGCGCCAAGGCCATGGGCCTGGACAGCATCTTCGTGCTCACTACGCGCACCAAGCACTGGTTCATCAAACGCGGTTTCCAGCAGGTCGATCCCGAATGGCTGCCCGAGGAACGCAAGCGCAAATACAACTGGGACCGGCGTTCGCTGGTGCTGGTCAAGAGATTCAACTAAGCCCAACCGCTGCGGTCGAAACGGCCGGCGCGCTAAAGTGCCGGCCGTTTTCTCATTTTGTGTTCAGGAGTCCGCCATGCCCCGCGTCGTTCAATGCGCCTATCTGAAGAAGGAAGCCGAAGGGCTGGACTTCCCGCCCTACCCCGCCCACACCGAACTGGGCAGACGAGTCTGGGAAAACGTCAGCAAGGAAGCTTGGGCAGCCTGGATGAAGCACCAGACCATGCTCGTCAATGAAAACCGACTGAACCTTGCCGACCTGCGCGCCCGCCAATACCTGATGCGCCAGGCTGAACAGTTTTTCTTCGGCACGGGTGCCGAGACGGTGGCGGGCTACGTCCCGCCAACGAACTGACTCAGCCGAAAAACTGGCGGATCGCCCGTCTCTGTGCAGCGCAGGCGATGCGATCACGACAGTTTTTCTTTGGCACGGGGTGCCGAAACGCTGGCCGGCCACTGGCGCCTTAACTGAGGCGCCGCTATTGTCTTGAGCGCCTGCCGACATATTGAAGAGCGCGCCTCTTGCGATAGCGCCTCAAGTAAGACCGTGCCGGCGCAAGTGAATGTGGCAGCTTCAATTCGAAGGCGTGCCAATTTCGCGGCGTTGATTGCAAACCCGTCGTCCAATCCCAACGAAAACTCTTGCTTGATTCCTTAGCTCGCGATTTAATTCAGCCGCGGAGATAATCGCCGGGCCCCGCGCCCAGCCCCTCCGAGGCCTCGATGCTTTCCATCGGGCGTCTCACCGGTCAAATCGCAAGAGGAATAGCAGCATGTCCAATCTCAAGGAACTTCTGGCTCAACGCGCGGCGCTTGATGAGCAAATCAGCCAAACCAAGGAGCGTGAACGCGGTGAAGCTGTAGCCAAGGTCAAATCCTTGATGAGCGAATATGGCCTGACGGTAGCGGATCTCAGCATGCGCACCCCCAAGCCGGTCAAGGTCTCCAAGGTCGCCGCCAAATATCGCAACCAGGCCACCGGCGAAACCTGGAGTGGCCGCGGTCTGCAGCCGAAATGGTTGAAGGCAGCCATCGCAGGCGGCGCCAAGCTGACGGATTTCGCGGTCTAAAGCGGGCCGAGCGACTGACCTCGCCCGTGCCGCATTCAGGTTTAAGCGGGTTCTCGCGCCCCGGACGCTGAAGGCGCACCACCCTAAGCAGGGGCCATCTTTGGGATGGCCCCTTTCTTTTGCGGCGGACACCGCGCCTAAACTGCGCCATGCCTTTCGTCACCTTGTTCGAAGCCAAAGCTCGCGGGTTTCTTCGGGGTGCGCTGGCTCATTGCAGAAACGAAATTCCGCCGATGTCGGCCCGCCCTCCTCGCCCGGCCTGCGCGATCCAGGCCATGTCAGGGTCGACACAGGTATCGGCCTGATCCATGGATTTGCATTCCGGCACGCCTGATTCCAACGCCCATGAGCAGGGCGCGGATCTGAGCGTGCATGCGCCGCCTTCCACGACGCTGCCTCCTGGCCCGCGCCGTATCCATGATCCGCGCGGCTGGCGCTGGCTCCGGCGCGTCGGGCTGGCCGTCATGTCGGGACTGGGCGGCGGCCTGCTCATCGCCTGGGCTTTGGCCACGGACGCGCTGCCGCCGATGATGCGCCTGCCGCAACCGGCAAACGCAATGCCTGCACAGGATCTGCTGATCCCGCTGCTGCTGGCTGCCCTGGGCCTGCTGACGCTATGGCGACTCAGCGCCTGGACGCTGCCGCTCCTGATGGCCGGTTGGCTGCTTGGTGCCAGCCTGCCGCTGCTCTTGACGCCAACCCACGACCCGGTCGCAGCGCTGGGCTTGCTGATCTCCGCCCCGGTTATGGCCGTGCTGACGTTGCCATTGCTTGCCGCAGTGCTCAACCGCACGCTGCTGCGCCGCCTGGGGCTCACCGGCCGGCTGACCGGCTGGCGCGAGGTCGGCTTGTTCGGATTGCTCGCCGGCGTCGCCGCGCCCTTGCTGGGCGGCCTGCTGACGCTGGGCGCGCAGCTGGCCGCTGGCCTGGCGCTGCCCGAGGCCGTCCCAGCTGCGTTGGGGCTTGCGGCAGCCTGTGCGCTCGGCCTGGTGAGCGCCGGTACCGCGCTCCAGGCCAGCACGCAAAGGCCGCGTCGCGGCAACCGGTGGTGGGCCCGCGGCCTCGCCGTGGCCGCTGTCGCCGCGCAGGCGGGCCTGACCTGGCTGCCCGGCGCCACGGCGGTGCTGTTGCTGCCGCACTTGCTGCTCTGCCTGCACGCGCTGCAGGCCTCACCACGGGCCAACGCCAGCCTCGGCACCGGCTTGCTGGTCCTGTGGGCCGTGTGCGCACCGCCCACGATGATGGCCTATGCGCTCGGTGCGACGCTGGCCTGCGTGCCGCTGTTCATCGTCGCGCTCGGCCAGCAGCAGTTGCGCGACCGCGACGGCTGGCGCAGCGCCCTCGACGCCCAGGGCCTGGCTTTGGCCGAATGGCGGCTGCCCGAGGGTCGGCGCCACGCATCAGCGCGCTGGCTGGCTCTGACGACGCCCATCGACGGCAGCACAAGCGGCAGCGCGCCGCTGGACTGGCTGCGGCTGGCGCATCCGCGCGACCGTGAGCCCGTGCGCCGTGCGCTGCGCGAGCTGCTGACCGACCGGCACCGCAACCACCTCGGCTTGTCATTGCGGCTGGCGGCCGACGGTGGTGACTGGCGCTGGCACGAGCTGCAGGCCCACGTACCGCTGCGTGACCGCCAGGGCCGCGCGCGCGGGCTGATCGCCACCCTGGCCGACGTCAGCTGGCGCCACACCGCCGAGGAACGCGAGCGCATGTCTGCCACGCTGTTCCAACAGGCCAGCGAGGGCCTGGCCATCGTCGACATGCAGTGGCGCGTCGTCGAGGTCAACCCGGCCTACTGCGACATCCTGCATGCGCCGCGCGAGGCCCTCATCGGCCGGCTGGCCACGCCGCTGAGCGCGGCCAACCTGCAGCGCAGCGGCCATGAGCCCACCGCACTGCACGCCGAACTGGGCGCCGGCCGAAGCTGGAGGGGGCAGCTGCAGGCCGAACTGGACGACGGCGGCAGCCATGTCTTTGCCGCCAAGCTCAGCCCCGTGCCCGAGCCCGACGGCGTCAGCGCGCGCTGGCGGGTGCTCAGCCTGATCGACCTGGGCGAAAGCCTGCGTCAGCAAGACCTGCTGCGCCGGCGCCTGCGTTACGACATCGCCACCGGCCTGCCCAACCGCGACGAGTTCATGCGCCTGCTGCAACTCGCCCTGGTGGCGGCCAATCGCGATGGGTTCAAGCTCGTCGTCGGGGTCATTGACCTGGACGACTTTCGCCATGTCAATGCCGAGCACGGCCAGCTCGTCGCCGACGCGGTGCTGCTGCAGCTCAGCGGTCGGCTGCAGGCGACGCTGCGCGGCTCGCGTGGTGCCGCTCCGGATACCGCCGACCAGCTCGCCCGGCTGCATGGCGACGAATTCGCGGTGCTGATGCGCGCGCAGTCCCCCGAGGAGGCGCAGCGCGGGGCGGACCGCCTGCTGGCGGTACTGTCGACGCCGGTCGCCGTGCGCGAGAGCCGGGCTGGCACCGGCATGGCGCTGGAAATCGGTGCCAGCATGGGCGCCACGCTCTACCCGCATGACGATGCCGACCCCGAAACCCTGCTGCGCCACGCCGGCCACGCGCTCTATCGCGCCAAGCACGCCGGGCGCGGGCGCATACAGTTCCATGACCCGACGCTGGATCAGCGCGACGAAGCCGGCCTGATCGCGCTGGCCCGCCTGCAACGCGCGCTGGACAGCAATGAGCTGCTGCTGCATTACCAACCGCAGATCGACCTGCGCACCGGTCAGGTCATGGGCGTCGAGGCCTTGCTGCGCTGGCAGCATCCGGACCGCGGCCTGCTGGCGCCAGCGCATTTCCTGCCGCTGATCGAAACGACCGGCCTGGCCGTCCAGATCGGTGACTGGGTGATCGAGCAGGCGCTGGCGCAGACGGCGGCCTGGGCGCGCGACGGTGTCAACGGCGGCAAGGGTCTGCAGGTCAGCGTCAATGTCGGCGCCCGCCAGCTCAGCCGCCACGACTTCCCGCAGCGCCTGCAGGAACTCATCCAGCGCCAGCCGCCGGAAGCGGCCGCGCTGCTGCACCTGGATGTGCTGGAGGCCGATGCCCTGGCCGAAACGGCTGCCACGCAGGCACTGATCCAACGCTGCCTGGGCCTGGGGATTGGTATTGCGCTGGACGACTTCGGTGCTGGCTATTCGCGGCTGGCCTCGCTGAAGCGCCTGTCCGTCGACACCTTGAAGCTCGACCGCAGCTATGTGCAGGGCATGCTGGGCGATGCCCAAGACCTGTCGCTGGTCGAGAGCGTCATCGGCCTGGCCCGCAACATCGGCTGCGGGGTGCTTGCCAAGGGTGTGGAAAGCCGCGCCCATGCCCGTGAGCTGCTGCGCCTGGGCTGTCGCCTCGGCCAGGGCAACGGTATCGCTGCGGCCATGCATCCGACGGCCCTCGGCGGATGGATGGAGTCCTTCGCCCGCAGCGACTGGGTGGGTCATCTGAAGATGCCCTCCCAGGTCAATCCTTAAACTGCCGGGGTGATACCGCCCGGCTTCATCCAGGATCTGCTCGCCCGCGTCGACGTCGTCGAGGTGGTTGGCCGGCATGTCGAGCTGAAAAAGGCCGGCATCAATCACAAGGGCCTGTGCCCTTTCCACGGCGAAAAGTCGCCCAGCTTCATCGTCAGCCCCAGCCGCCAGACCTACCACTGCTTCGGTTGCGGCGTGCATGGCAACGCCATCGGCTTCCTGATGGAGCACACCGCAGCCACTTTCGTGGAGGCTGTCGAAGACCTGGCCCAGCAGGTCGGCATGCAGGTGCCGCAAGATGAACGCTCACCCGAGCAGCGCGAGCGGGCCAAGGCCGACCGGGCGAGGCAGCAGAGCCTGACCGATGTGCTGGCCCGCGCAGCGGACTTCTACAAGGCACAGCTCCGCAAGACGCCGCGGGCCGTCAGCTACCTGAAGGGCCGCGGCTTGACAGGCCAGATCGCCGCCCGCTTCGGTCTGGGCTATGCGCCCGAGGGCTGGCGCTCCCTGGCCAGCGGTTTCCCGTCCTACGACGACCCCCAGCTGGTCGAAGCCGGGCTCGTCATCAGTCCGGACGTCGAGCCCGGCGAGGACGCGAAACGGTATGACCGCTTCCGGGACCGGATCATGTTCCCGATCCGCAATGTGCAGGGCGAGGTCATCGGCTTTGGCGGGCGGGTGCTGGACAAGGGTGAACCCAAGTATCTGAACTCTCCCGAGACGCCGGTCTTCAGCAAGGGACGGGAGCTGTACGGCCTGTTCGAAGGCCGCCAAGCGATGCGCCAGCGCGGCCACGCCCTGGTTGTCGAGGGCTATATGGACGTGGTGGCGCTGGCCCAGCACGGCATCGCCAACGCGGTGGCGACGCTGGGCACGGCTTGCACGGCGGAGCATGTGCACAAACTCTTCCGCCACACCGAGTCGGTCGTCTTCAGCTTCGACGGGGACGCCGCCGGCCGCCGCGCCGCCGTGCGGGCGCTGGAGGCCGCCCTGCCCCACGCCACCGAGACGCGCACGGTCAAGTTCCTGTTTTTGCCGCCCGAGCACGACCCCGACTCCTACGTGCGCGAGCTGGGTGCCGAGGCCTTCGAGCGCTGCATCGAGGGGGCCGTGCCGTTGTCTCGCCAGCTCATCACCGTGGCCGCCGATGGCTGCGATCTGGGCACGCCCGAGGGCCGCGCGCGCATGCTCGCCCAGGCCAGGCCGTTGTGGAGCCTGCTGCCCGACAGCCTGTTGCGCCGGCAACTGCTGGGCGAACTGGCGCGCCAAGGGCAGATGCCCGAGGCCGAACTGCAAGCGCTGTGGTTGGGAGAGGCCATGCCGGCATCGTCCGCCGCTGAGCCCGCGACGCGGGCCGAAAAGCCGCGCTGGCAGCCCAAGGCTGAATGGAAGCCCAAGGGCGACTGGAAATCGCGCCGCGACCGCGATGCAGAGCCGCGCCCGGCGGGACCGCGCACAACCCCCGCGACAGCCGCCGACAACGCGACGCGGCTTTTGCTGCAGCACAGCGAACTCTGGGATGCTCTTCCCGACGAGGACCGTGCACTGCTGCATGATCTTCCCGGCGCCAACGGCGAGCTGATTCATTGGCTGGAGCGCCACCTGACCCACCACGGCGCCAGCGCCTGGGCCGTCGTCCAGGCTGGTCTCGCAGCGGACGGCCATGCCGAGACCGTGCACCGACTTGTGCGCAGCTTCCAGGAGCTGGGTGTCGAGGAGTCCGATCCGGCCGGCGACCTGGCCAGCGCCGTGTCGGCGTTGCGCGCCCGCACGCCCGCAGCGTTGCCGGGCGGGGGCGGCGCCACCGACGACGAACGTCGCAGGGCTTTGGAGGCATTGGCACGCCTTCGCGAACGCCATGGCGTGCAGAACTAGGGTTTACCTGTCACAGCTTTGCAATTCAGCCGCGCTTGATTCATAATCTCGCGTTTTCCGCGCGCGTCAACAAGAGTGACGGCAGAGAAATGCCGGACCCGGCCACCCAGCGACACTGGGCAACTCGCTAAGAGTTTTGATGGCCAACACATCCGCCAGCTCTGCATACCAAACGATCACGCCAGCTTGTTCGCGCCACGCCAGGGTCCCTCGCTCGATATCGGAGTGATACCCGGTGACGAAAGCCACCGCCCCCATGCCCCGCCGGTTTTGCGTCCGAGCCCGGGCTGGCCGCGGTGGCTGCTGCATTTCTGATTGACCGCGCAAACCCCCGAAGGACCTGCATGACCGCCAAGAAGACCGCGCCCAAGGCCAGCCCCGCCCCCGCCGAAGAGCTCAAGAAGAAGACTGCCGTGAAGGCGGCTGCCGAGGCGCCGGCCAAGACCGCTGCCAAGGCGGCGGCCGCCAAACCGGCCGCAAAGGCGGCGGCGGGCGACGACGACAAGCCCAAGCGCGGCCGCAAGCCCAAGGCGGAAACCGAGACCAAGAAGGCCGGCAGCAAGAAGGAAGTCGACGAAGACGTGGACTTGTCCGACGTCGACGCCGAGCTGGAGGGCGAGCCGGAAGCCGAAGAGACGACCGCAGTCGTCACGGAAGACACGCCCAAGGCCAAGCCGCTGCGCATGAAGGTCAGCCGCGCCAAGGAGCGCGCGCTGATGCGCGAGTTCGGTCTGGAAGAGACCGCGCTGACGGAAGAAGAAGCCGTCAAGCGCCGCAGCGAGCTGAAGACCCTCATCAAGATGGGCAAGACGCGTGGTTTCCTGACGCACCAGGAAATCAACGACCACCTGCCCGAGAAGCTGGTCAGCGAGGAAATCCTCGAGGCCATCATCTCCATGCTCAACGACATGGGCATCGCGGTCTACGAGCAGGCGCCCGACGCCGCCACGCTGCTGATCCAGGGCAACACGACGGCCACCTCGACCGAGGAAGAAGCTGAAGAAGCCGCCGAAGCCGCGCTGTCGACGGTGGACTCCGAGTTCGGCCGCACGACCGACCCGGTGCGCATGTATATGCGCGAAATGGGCACGGTCGAACTGCTGACGCGTGAAGGCGAAATCGAAATCGCCAAGCGCATCGAAGGCGGCCTGCAGGCCATGATGCTGGCGATCTCGGCCTCGCCGACGACCATCGCCCACATCCTGGAATTCGCCACCAAGATCCGCGCCGGCGAGATGCAGATCTCCGAAGTAGTGGACGGCTTCGTCGCCGCCGATGAAGCCGATGACTATGTGGCCGAAGAAGACTTCGACGAATTCGACGAGGAAGACGACGACGACGGCAACGGCGGCTCCAAGGCGCTGACCAAGAAGCTCGAAGAGCTGAAGAATGCGGCGCTGGTCAAGCTGGACTCGATGTCCGTCGCCTTCGACAAGATGCGCAAGGCCTTCGAGAAGGACGGCTACAAGTCGATCCCGTACAACAAGGCCCAGCAGGCCATCAGCGCCGAGCTGATGACCATCCGCTTCACGGTCAAGACGATCGAGAAGCTGTGCGACATCCTGCGCAGCCAGGTCGACGACGTGCGCCGCTACGAGCGCGAGCTGCGCAAGATCGTGGTGGACAAGTGCGGCATGCCGCAAGAGCACTTCATCAAGACCTTCCCGCCCAACGCGCTGAACCTGAAGTGGGCCGAGAAGGAAGTCGCCAGCGGCAAACCCTATGCGGTGATCCTGGCGCGCAACCTGCCGCCCGTGCAGGAATTGCAGCAGAAGCTGACGGACATCCAGGCCAAGGCCGTCGTGCCGCTGGACGACCTCAAGGACATCAACAAGAAGATGAACGAGGGCGAGAAGGCCTCTCGTGACGCAAAGAAGGAAATGATCGAGGCCAACCTGCGCCTCGTGATCTCCATCGCCAAGAAGTACACCAACCGCGGCCTGCAGTTCCTGGACTTGATCCAGGAAGGCAACATCGGCCTGATGAAGGCGGTGGACAAGTTCGAATATCGCCGCGGCTACAAGTTCTCGACCTATGCGACGTGGTGGATCCGCCAGGCCAACACGAGGAGCATTGCCGACCAGGCCCGCACCATCCGCATCCCGGTTCACATGATCGAGACGATCAACAAGATGAACCGCATCTCGCGCCAGCATCTGCAGGAGTTCGGCTTCGAGCCGGACGCACCGACGCTGGCCGAGAAGATGGAGATCCCGGAAGACAAGATCCGCAAGATCATGAAGATCGCCAAGGAGCCGATCTCCATGGAGACGCCGATCGGCGACGACGACGACAGCCACCTGGGCGACTTCATCGAGGACACCTACAACACGGCGCCCATCGAGGCCGCGATGCAGGCCGGCCTGCGCGACGTGGTGAAGGACATCCTCGACACGTTGACCCCCCGCGAAGCCAAGGTGCTGCGCATGCGCTTCGGCATCGAGATGCAGAGCGACCACACGCTGGAGGAAGTCGGCAAGCAGTTCGACGTCACGCGTGAGCGCATCCGCCAGATCGAGGCCAAGGCGATCCGCAAGCTCAAGCACCCGAGCCGGTCGGACAAACTCCGCACGTACTTGGACAATCTGTAAGGGTTGGCCGAGGACGTGGCCGCCGCAGACGGTGCCGGTTGCAAAGCCGCCGGCACGGAGTTTGCGCCCCGTCTTGCGAGGCAAGGCGAGGCACAAGTTGCGCGCGACGCCAAAAAGGCCGGCATGTCCGGCCTTTCCTACGCCGATAAACTGACTCCATGACCGTGATCCGAGAGCGCACCGTCCTCTTTGCCGACCTTCGCGGCAGCACCGGGCTGTACGAGTCTCTGGGCAACGCCGAGGCCAGTGCGATGGTGACGCAGACCGTCGGCCAGATCAGCGAGGCCGTGCTGGAAAGCGGCGGCCAGCTGATCAAGACACTGGGCGACGGACTGATGGCTGCCTTCGACGCGCCGCGCGATGGCGTACGCGCTGGGCAGCGCATGCAGGAAATGCTCGAGCGCACCGTGCAGCGCGCGCGCCGCCAGAGCGACCCCGCAATGCTGGCGCTGCGCCTGCAGGTGGCGCTGGCGCGCGGCGAGGTGGTCGAGCTCAACGGCGACTGCTTCGGGGACGCGGTCAATGTCGCGGCCCGGCTGATCGACCATGCCGGCGACGGCGAGATCCTGATCACCGCGGAGGTGCTGGCGGGCCTGCACCACGCTTCCAAGGGACGCTTTCGCAGCCTGGACCGCATCTCGGTGCGTGGCCGCGTCGAGCCCGTGCATGTCTACCGCATGGACGCCGTACCGCAGGTCAGCGCCGACGCGACCGCCACACAGTTCGGCGAGCCGATGCGCTCGGTGGAGCCGGACGGCATGCGGCTTGTCTGGCAAGACCTGGACCGCGTCTTCGACATCGGTGCCATGCCCATCGTGCTGGGCCGCAGCGTGCAGGCCACCTACTGCATCACCGACGCGCGCGTGTCGCGCTCACATGCCCGCATCGACTGGCAGGGCAGCAGCTTCGAGCTGACCGACCTTTCCTACAACGGCACCTATGTGCGCTTTGGCGCCTCGGGCGAGCTGCTCAGCCTGAAGCGCGGCAGCTGCACCCTGCACGGCAGCGGCATCATCGGCCTTGGCGGCCTGCCGACCGACGACCAGTCGCCCATCGTGCGCTTCGAGGTGCTGCACTTTGCCGACACCGAGCCGCAGCCTTTCGGCGCCCCTCGATCACGCCGCTGAGGCCACGACACATGCGTTTCCTGCCCGAACCGCCGCAGTGCCACGGCGCCGCGCCCGCTGGCCCGCTGGCGACCGACGTCGCCGTCCTGTTCTGCAATCTCGGCACGCCGGATGCACCGACGGCGCCGGCGCTGCGGCGCTACCTGGCGCAGTTTCTTGCCGACCCCCGCGTCGTCGAGCTTCCGAAGCTGATCTGGCTGGCCATCCTGCACGGCATCATCCTGCGACTGCGGCCGGCCAAGTCGGCGGCGAAGTACGCGACGGTCTGGACGCCCGAGGGTTCACCGCTGAAGGTCTGGACCGAGAAGCAGGCCAAGCTGCTGCAAGGCCTGCTGGGTGAGCGCGGTCTGCGCGTGCGCGTGGCCTACGCCATGCGTTATGGCCAACCCGCCATCGGCCAGACGCTGGACGCGCTCAAGCGCGAAGGCGTGCACCGTGTGTTGGTGCTGCCGGCCTATCCGCAGTACTCGGGCGCGACGACGGCGAGCGTCATTGATGACGTCGCGCGCTGGGCGCTCAAGACGCGGCACCTGCCCGAGCTGCGCTTTGTCAACCGCTACCACGACGACGCCGGCTACATCGCCGCGCTGGCGCAGAGCGTGCGAGACCACTGGCAGCGTGAGGGCCGCGCTGACAAGCTCGTCATGAGCTTTCACGGCATGCCCGAGCGAACCCTGTACCTGGGCGATCCCTACCACTGCGAATGCCTCAAGACCGGCCGCCTGCTTGCTCAGACACTGGCGCTGAAGGACGGCGAGTGGTTGGTGACCTTCCAGAGCCGCTTCGGCAAGGCCAAGTGGCTGCAGCCGTATACCGAACCCACGCTGATCAAGCTGGCGCAGGGCGGCCTCAAGTCGGTCGACCTGGTCTGCCCGGGCTTCGCGGCCGACTGCCTGGAAACCCTGGAAGAAATCGACCAGGAAGCGCGCGCCGCCTTCCTGGCCGCCGGCGGCCAGCGCTTCGCCTACATCCCCTGCCTGAACGACCACCCGGCCGGCATGCGAGCACTCGCCGGCCTGGCCGAACGCCATCTGCAAGGCTGGTCGGTCGAGACCCAGCACCCGGACACCTTGGCCCTGCAGCGCGAGCGGGCGCTGGCGGCCGGAGCACCGCAGTGACCGAGGCGCCGACCAGCATGCGGCTGGACAAATGGCTGTGGGCAGCGCGCTTCTACAAGACCCGAGCTTTGGCCGTCGACGAGATCAACCTCGGCCGTGTGCGCGTGGGCGGCCAGCCGGTCAAGCCGGCGCGGGACGTCAGGGTCGGCGACCTGCTCACCATCCGCATCGGCACGCTGGCCCGCGAGGTCTCGGTTCTCGGCCTGTCCAACCAGCGCGGCCCGGCGCCCCAGGCGCAAGCGCTCTACGCGGAGACGCCAGCGAGCATCACGGCGCGTGAGGCCGCCGCCGAGGCGCGCCGGCTGGCGCCGGAGCCGGCGGCCAGCATCGAACAGGGCCGGCCGACCAAGCAGGATCGGCGGCGCCTGGCCGACTGGGACCGCTGGTCGGCCTCCCTGAACGATGTCGACGACACGGGTGATCCGGGTTGACCCGGATCATTCCTTTTTGAATCCCCCCTCTTGAAACCGGGACATCGTGCCCAACGTCGACGCGATCCTGCCTATTCATGCCATGACGACCGAACACAACCTGCCCGAAGACGCGGCTGGCGCCACCGAGCCCACGGCCGCTGACCTGAACCCTGAAACCTTGACCGCCGAGCTCGAAGGCCTGAAGCAGCGGTTAGCCGAGATGAGCGACGCCTATCTGCGCGCCAAGGCCGAGGCCGAGAACACACGCCGTCGCGGCGAAGAGGACGTTGCCAAGGCGCGCAAGTTCGCCATCGAAAGCTTTGCCGAAGCCATGCTGCCGGTGATGGACAGCATGGAGGCAGCCATCGCCACGCCCAGCGCCACGGTCGACACCGTGCTCGAAGGTGTGCACGCCACACGCCGCCAGCTGTCCAGCGCGCTGGAACGCAATAAGGTCGTCGAGATCAACCCCGGCCAGGGCGCCAAGTTCGACCCGCACCAGCACCAGGCCATCTCGGTGGTGCCGGCGCCCCAGCAGGACGCCAACACAGTCGTCACCGTGCTGCAAAAAGGCTTCCTGATCGCCGACCGCGTGTTGCGGCCGGCGCTCGTGACGGTTGCCGCACCGAAGTAATGCAGAAGCCGCCGTTCTCTTGAAACGGCGCGACTGATCCACAACTCGAACACATCAACAAATCTTCAGGAGTTCCAAATGGGAAAGATCATCGGCATTGACCTGGGCACCACCAATTCGTGCGTCTCGGTCATGGAAGGCAACACCACGCGCGTGATCGAGAACGCGGAAGGCGCGCGCACCACGCCGTCCATCATTGCCTACCAAGAAGATGGCGAGATCCTCGTCGGCGCCTCGGCCAAGCGCCAGTCGGTGACCAACCCGAAGAACACGATCTACGCGGTCAAGCGCCTGATCGGCCGCAAGTTCACCGAGAAGGAAGTGCAAAAGGACATCGACCTGATGCCCTACGCCATCACCGCAGCCGACAACGGTGACGCCTGGGTGGAAGTGCGCGGCAAGAAGCTGGCGCCGCAGCAAGTCTCGGCCGAGATCCTGCGGAAAATGAAGAAGACGGCCGAGGACTACCTCGGCGAGGAAGTGACCGAGGCCGTCATCACGGTGCCGGCCTACTTCAACGACGCCCAGCGCCAGGCCACCAAGGACGCCGGCCGCATCGCCGGCCTGGACGTCAAGCGCATCATCAACGAGCCCACCGCCGCAGCCCTGGCCTTCGGCCTGGACAAGCACGGCAAGGGTGACCGCAAGATCGCCGTCTACGACCTGGGTGGCGGCACCTTCGACGTGTCCATCATCGAGATCGCCGACGTCGACGGCGAGATGCAGTTCGAAGTGCTGTCGACCAACGGCGACACCTTCCTGGGCGGCGAGGACTTCGACCAGCGCATCATCGACTACATCATTGCCGAGTTCAAAAAGGACCAGGGTGTCGACCTGACCAAGGACGTGCTGGCCCTGCAGCGCCTGAAGGAAGCCGCCGAGAAGGCCAAGATCGAGCTGTCCAACTCGTCGCAGACCGACGTCAACCTGCCCTACATCACAGCAGACGCGACCGGGCCGAAGCACCTGAACGTCAAGCTGACCCGCGCCAAGCTGGAGTCGCTGGTGGATGAGCTGATCGAGCGCACCATCGCCCCCTGCCGCGTGGCGGTCAAGGACGCCGGCGTCGCGCTCTCCGACATCGACGACGTCATCCTGGTCGGCGGCATGACCCGCATGCCCAAGGTGCAGGACAAGGTCAAGGAGTTCTTCGGCAAGGAGCCGCGCCGTGACGTGAACCCCGACGAGGCCGTGGCCGTCGGAGCTGCCATCCAGGGCCAGGTCCTGGGTGGCGAGCGCAAGGACGTGCTGCTGCTGGACGTCACCCCGCTGAGCCTGGGCATCGAGACCCTGGGCGGCGTGATGACGAAGATGATCAAGAAGAACACGACCATCCCGACCAAGTTCTCGCAGACGTTCTCGACGGCCGACGACAACCAGCCGGCCGTGACCATCAAGGTCTACCAGGGCGAGCGCGAGCTGGCCCAGGCGAACAAGTCGCTGGGCGAGTTCAACCTCGAAGGCATCCCGCCGGCACCGCGCGGCACGCCACAGATCGAGGTCAGCTTTGACATCGACGCCAACGGCATCCTGCACGTCGGCGCCAAGGACAAGGGCACCGGCAAGGAAAACAAGATCACCATCAAGGCGAACTCGGGCCTCTCCGAAGCCGAGATCGAGAAGATGGTCAAGGACGCCGAAGCCAATGCGGCCGAGGACAAGAAGAAGGTCGAGCTGGTGCAGGCCCGCAACCAGGCCGACGGCATGGTGCACAGCGTGCGCAAGTCGCTGAGCGAGCACGGCGACAAGCTTGAAGCCGCCGAGAAGGACGCCATCGAAGCCGCCGCCAAGGAGCTGGAAGAAGCCATCAAGGGTGACGACCAGACCGTCATCGAGGCCAAGACCGAGGCGCTGATGACCGCCAGCCAGAAGCTGGGCGAGAAGGTCTATGCCGACCAGCAAGGCGCGCAGGCGGCTGCCGCGGCAGCCGCCGGCGCCGGTGCTGCCGAGCAGCCACAGGCGGCACCGCAAGCTGAAGCCAAGCGCCCGGCCGACGACAACGTCGTGGATGCCGAGTTCAAGGAAGTCAAGGACAGCAAGTAAGCCGTCGATGACCCGGCCCGGCAGCGCCCTCCAAGCGTTGCCGGGCTTTTGCCTTTAACGAGTAGAGCAATGGCTTCCAAGCGCGATTACTACGAAATCCTCGGCGTCGCCAAGAACGCGAGCGATGAGGACATCAAGAAGGCCTACCGCAAGCTGGCCATGAAGCACCACCCCGACCGCAACCAGGGCGACGGGGCGAAGAAGGCCGAGGAAAGCTTCAAGGAGGCCAAGGAGGCCTACGAGATGCTGTCCGACGCGCAAAAGCGCGCGGCCTATGACCAGTACGGCCATGCCGGCGTCGACCCCAACATGGGCGGCGGACGCGGTGGCCCGGGCGCGGAAGGCTTCGGCGGCTTTGCCGAGGCCTTCGGCGACATCTTCGGCGACATCTTCGGCGGCCAGGGCGGCCAGCGCCGCGGCGCCGGTGGCCAGCAGGTCTACCGCGGCAGCGACCTCAGCTACGCGATGGAGATCACGCTGGAAGAAGCCGCCCGCGGCAAGGAGACGCAGATCCGCATCCCGAGTTGGGAAGGCTGCGAGACCTGCGGCGGCACCGGCGCCAAGCCGGGCACCAGCGCCAAGACCTGCGGGTCATGTGGGGGCTCCGGCACGGTGCACATGCGCCAGGGTTTCTTCAGCATCCAGCAGACCTGCCCGCATTGCCACGGCAGCGGCAAGATCATTCCCGACCCCTGCACCAGTTGCAACGGCCAGGGCAAGGTCAAGAAGACCAAGACGCTGGAGGTCAAGATCCCCGCTGGCATCAACGAAGGCATGCGCATCCGCTCGGCGGGCAATGGCGAGCCCGGCGTGAACGGCGGCCCGAGTGGCGATCTCTACATCGAGATCCGCATCAAGCAGCACGACATCTTCGAGCGCGATGGCGACGACCTGCATTGCACGATGCCGGTGTCGATGATCACGGCGGCACTCGGCGGCGGCATCGAGGTGCCGACGCTGGGAGGCAAGGCGGAGATCGAACTTCCTGAAGGCACCCAGCACGGCAAGACCTTCCGCCTGCGCGGCAAGGGCATCAAGGGCGTGCGCTCCAGCTATCCGGGCGACCTCTACTGCCACATCGCGGTCGAGACGCCGGTCAAGCTCACCGAGCATCAGAAAAAGCTGCTCAAGGAGCTCGACAAGAGTCTCAAGGATGGCGGCGAGCGCCATTCGCCCAACGCCAAGAGCTGGACGGACCGGGTCAAGGACCTGTTCAAGTAAGCCGCAGCTCACCCAGCAAGCCGCGACACCCGACCGGGTCTCGCGGCTTTCTTGTGACCGTTTTTCCGCGGTCACTCCCAGGCCGGCCTGCGTCGTAAGTCACGGCCCTTGCCGTGTTGCGGTATCTACCAGCGCACCCGGTTGCCCGCATCAACCCTAAAGTTCGCCGACTGTCACACCGATGGCTCATAAGTGATCCTTCCACCGCGCCTCCCGATCACAGTCCACGGCTTCGCGCCGCGGAAGGGGGCGGTATGTTCCTGATGGACAGCACCATCCAGACCGCGTCGGCGCTGATCATCGATGGCAATGCCAATTCGCGCAGCCTGATGTCGGCTCAGTTGCGCGACCTCGGCATCGGCACGGTGCGGCAGACGCCGCGTGTCAAGGATGCCCGCGTGATGCTGGAGCACCAGACCTTCGACATCGTGCTGTGCGACTACCACTTCGACGCCAGCGACACCTCGGGCCAGGACCTGTTGGACGAGCTGCGCCGCGAAGGCCTGCTGCCCTACTCCACCGTCTTCGTCATGGTCACCAGCGAGGCCACCTACGCCAAGGTGGCCGAGGCCGCCGAAGCTGCGCTCGATGCCTATCTGATCAAGCCCTACACCAGTGCCAACCTCGCCGAGCGGCTGGCCAGCGCGCGGCAGCGCAAGCGCATCCTGAAGGACATTTTCGAAGCCATCGAAAACCAGGATTTCGAGACGGCAGCCAACCTCTGCCTGGCGCGCTTCGAGGCCAAGGACAAGTACTGGCTCTACGCCGCCCGCATCGGCGCCGAACTGCTGCTGCGGCTCAAGCGTTATGCCGATGCCCGCGTCCTGTACGAGGCCATCATTGCGGCCAAGACGGTCCCCTGGGCGCGCCTGGGCGTGGCGCGCACCGAGGTCGCCGCCGGCAACTTGCAGGCGGCCCGCCGCACGCTGGAGAACCTGACAGGCGACCTGCCCGACTACGCCGACTCGCACGACCTCATGGGTCATGTGCAGATGGAACATGGCGACCTCGCGCAGGCGCTCAAGACCTACCAGACGGCCGCGACACTGACCCCCGGCTGCCTGCTGCGCCTGCAGCGCTGCGGATCGCTCGGCTTCTACGCCGGCCAGCGTGCCGAGGCGCTGAAGATGCTGGAGCGCGCCATGTCGCAGGGCCTGCGCTCCAAGCTTTTCGACATGCTGAGCCTGGTGCTGATCGGGCTGATGCGCTTCGATGCCAAGGACACCAAGGGCTTCAAGTACGCCCACGACTCACTGGCCGCTGCCCTGGAGCGCGCACCGGGCTCCGTCCGCCTGCAGCGCTTCGACCTGGTCTTCCGCGGCCTGGCCTTCTTGCTGGAGCGCCGTGTCGGCCAGGCCCTTGTCGTCGCGCGCGAGTTCACCGGACACGCGGACAGCGGCAACTTCGACCTGGAGGCCGCCTCGCTGCTGACGGCGCTGTGGATACGTCTTTGCAGCCAAGAGGTCGAACTCGAGGAAATGATGCCCATCCTGCGCAGCCTGGGGGTGCGCCATTGCGCCACCAAGGCCAGCACCGAGATCCTCGTCGCGATGTCCGAAGCTCACCAGGGATCGGCCGAGCAGTTCCGCGATTGCCACCAGCAGATCTTCAACGCCGCCGAGACGGCCATGCGGCACTCGCTGCGCGGCAGCGCCAAGGTGGCCGTCGAGTTGTTGATCCAGCAGGGTGAGGTCACGCGCAATGCCAAGCTCATCGACATGGCCGGCCTGGTGCTGAAGCGCCATGCCGACAAGATCGACAGCGCCGCCGTGTTGGCCGGCCAGATCGACGCATTGCACAGCCGGTATGTGAAGCCCATGGGCGGCAGCCCCGGCAAACCGCGCGCGGCGGGCGGCGTGGCGCTGCGAGCGCCCGAAGCGGCTGTTGCCGGCTGAGCTCGGGCTGTCGCTCCATCACCGGGCTGACACGGGCCGCCCCCTAAAAGAGGCTGCCTTGTGCCGTGGCCTTGGGCGGCCGGCGGAACAGCCCCAGCTCCACCGGCCGCCGCTTGTTGTGCAGGCCCAGCCTGCTGACAGCGCGCTGGAACCGCGCCTGCAGAAGCTCGGCCCAGACGCCTTCGCCCGTGAAGCGCGTGCCAAAACGCGCGTCGTTGTCCTTGCCGCCGCGCATCTCGCGGATGCGCGCCATCACGCGCTCGGCGCGATCGGGGAAGTGGCGCTGCAACCAGTCCTGGAACAGCGGGTTCACCTCCCAGGGCAGTCGAACCGGGATGCTGAACGCGCTGCTCGCGCCCGCCGCGGCGGCGGCTTCCAGGATGCGCTCCAGCTCGGGCTCGTTGATGAAGGGAATGATGGGCGAAACGCTTACCCCCACCGGAACTCCCGCCTGGGCTAACGCAGTGATCGTGCGCAGCCGCCGCGCCGGCGCCGCCGCGCGCGGCTCCAGGATGCGCGCCAGCTCGTTGTCCAGTGTTGTCACCGACAGATAGACCGATACCAGGCCCTGCGCCGCCATCGGCGCGATCAGATCGAGCTCACGCTCGATGCCCGCCGATTTGGTGACGACCGAGAAGGGATGGGCGGACTCAGCCAGCACCTCGACGATGCGCCGCGTGATGCCCAGCTTGCGCTCGACGGGCTGGTAAGCATCGGTCGCCGTACCCAGCACCAGCGAACGCGGTTCATACCGTGCGCTCGCCAGCGTCTCGCGCAGGCGCTCAGCCGCATTGACCTTGGCGACGATGCGCGTCTCGAAGTCCAGCCCCGGCGACAGGTTGAGGTAGCTGTGGGTGGGCCGCGCGAAGCAGTAGATGCAGCCGTGCTCGCAGCCGCGATACGGATTGATCGAGTAGTCGAAGTTGATATCCGGCGACTGGTTGCGCGTGACGATGCTCTTGGCATGCTCCTCGATGACCTGCGTTTCGGGTGGCAGATGCTCTTCGGCGGCATCCTGGTCCAGCGACCCCCAACCATCGTCGAACTGCTCGCGCTCACGTTGCTCGAAGCGATGCGGCATGGCGGTCGCGCTGCCGCGGCCCCTGATGGATTCGAGTGGCACCAGGGCGGGTTGGGCGCGGGCGATGCGGGCGGGTATAGGCGACATGCTGTAAATATATACAGTATTTGACCGTGCACTGAATGGTTTTGCGCCAAGCTGTATCGCAAGGGCAAGGAGACCGTCGGCCGCCGCCTACGGCCGGACGTGCAACGCGCTGACCTCAGGATCCAACGACCTCATCGAAAGTGAGTACCTCACCGAGGAGTCTTTTATGAGCTTGAAAACCACCATTTCGTCTTCCCGTGTCGAGGGCACTGACGTCTACAACCTGGCGGGCGAAAAGCTTGGCGCCATCGACGACCTGGTCATCGACAAACGCACGGGTCACGTGCGCTACGCGGCACTCGAATTCGGGGGTTTCCTTGGCATGGGCTCCGACAGGTTTCCTCTGCCGTGGAGCATGCTGACCTACGACACCGAGAAAGACGGCTATGTCGTCAACCTCGACATGGAGCAGCTCAGGAGCGGGCCGCATTACGCCAAGGAAGACCGACCGGACTATTCCGATGAATACGGTCGCGGCGTCTACGACCACTACGGCGCGCACTGGGGCGTCTGAGCGCCCCGGTACTCCAGTGACTTGAACGGAGCAGGCAATGAGGCCGCAGCAGCGCTTGGTGCAGGTGATGTCGGGCATCGTCATCACGCTGGCGGTGCTGACGGCGTGTCGCAAGGAAGTGCCGCCGCCGAATCCCATACCGGCGCCCGATCGGCTGCCGAAACCGACGACTCTGCCGCCGGCGACGCAGTTCACCGCCGCGCCATGGGGCGGGTTTGCCAGCAGCTAGGTGATTGTCCCCAGAGCAGCTTGCAGCGCTTGGGCCGACAGTCGCAACCCATGACCCCACATGCCCCCGCGCCGGCCGACTCCGCCGATCCGCAAAAGCTCAGGGTCCTGGTCGTGGACGACGACCCGGACTCGGCGGAGTCATTGGCATTCAGTCTGCAACTGGAAGGCCGACAGGTGCGCTATGTCACTTGTGCGCGGGATGCCCTCATGGTGGCGGAGACCCTCTCCCCTCACTTCGCGCTGATCGACGTCTTCATGCCCCAGATCGACGGCCATGCCCTGGCGGCCGAGCTGCGCCAGCGCTTCGGCCAGCAGATCGTCGTTGTCGCCGTCACCGGCGCATTGAAGAGCGTCGAACTGAACGCTTTCGATCACCACCTGATGAAGCCGATCAATTTCGAGCAACTCGACGAGCTGCTGTCCCAGCAGCGGCGCGGCAGCTGAGTCGCCCAGGCGCCTGAGCCCGGACGCGGCTCAGTACTCGTCCCGCTCCACGCCGACATAGCCTGGCGCCAGATTCTCGAACTTGGTGTGCATGCGCTGGAACATCAGCTTCACAGTGCCCACCGGGCCGTTACGCTGTTTCGCAATGATGATCTCGGCCACACCCGGCTCCTTGCACTCGTCCTTGGTGTAGTACTCGTCGCGGTAGATGAACATGATGATGTCCGCGTCCTGCTCAATGGCGCCCGACTCGCGCAGGTCGGACATCATGGGCCGCTTGTCGGGTCGCTGTTCCACCGAGCGGTTCAACTGCGACAGCGCAATGACGGGGCATTTCAATTCCTTGGCCAGCGCCTTGAGGCCGCGCGAAATCTCGCCGAGCACGGTCGCACGGTTTTCCTCGCTGCCGCCGCCGTTGCCGCTCATCAGCTGCAGGTAGTCGATGACGATCAGCCCGAGCTGGCCGCAGATGCGGGCCTGGCGCCGCGCACGGGCGCGCACTTCGCTGGGCGACAGGCCAGGGCTCTCGTCGATGAAGATGCTCGCCTTGCCGAGCTTGTCGACCGCCTCGGACAGGCGGCCCCACTCGTCGTCCTTGAGTTGCCCGGTGCGCAGATGGCTCTGGTCGATGCGGCCAATGGAGCCCACCATGCGCAGGGCCAGCTGGGCAGCGCCCATTTCCATCGAGTAGATGACGACGGGCAGGCCCTCGTTGATCGCCACGTTCTCGGCGATGTTGACGGCAAAGGCGGTCTTGCCCATGGAGGGACGCGCGGCCAACACGATGAGGTCGCCGCCTTGCAGGCCGGCCGTCTGGCGATCGAGGTCGTAGAAGCCCGTGCGGACGCCGGTCACGTCCTGGGCACCGCTCTCGGCCAGCTCGTTGACGCGGTCGATCAGCGCGACAACCAAGTTGTCCATGCTCTGGAAGCCCTGGCGGCTGCGCGAGCCCTCCTCGCCGATGCGGAAGATCTTGCCCTCGGCCTCATCGAGGATCTGTGTGACGGCGCGGCCCTGCGGGTTCATCGCCGCGGTGGCGATCTCGTCGCTGGTGGCCACCAGCTTGCGCAGGATGGCGCGCTCGCGAACGATCTCGGCATAACGGCGTAGATTGGCGGCGCTCGGCACACTCTGCGCCAGCGCGTTCAGATAGGCCAGGCCACCGCATTCCTCGGCGCGGCCGACAGAGGTCAGCTCGTCGAAGACAGTCACCACGTCGGCCGGCTTGCCCGCGTTGATCAGCTTGCCGACGGCCGTGTAGACATGCTTGTGCTCGAAGCGGTAGAAGTCGCTGTCGGTCAGCAGGTCGGCGGCCTTGTCCCAGGCGGAGTTGTCGATCAGCAGGCCGCCGAGCACGCTCTGTTCGGCCTCCACCGAGTGCGGCGGCACGCGCAGGCGCGCGACTTCATCGTCGTAGGGTGCGGTGGAAGATGAAGCGGGAAAGATCGCGGACATGCCTGTGGATAAAGCTGTGAACGGACTGGGAGCAAGCGGTGGAGCGGGCGGGAAAACCCAGTCCGAAAAGACAGAAGGCCGAAACCCAAAGGTTTCGGCCTTCACTGGGTTGTAGCCCTCGCGGGCTACTTCACCATTAGGGCGACTACTCGGCCTCTGCAACCACTTGTACGCTGATTTCGACGACGACGTCCGTGTGGGCAGCAACGCTCACCGGGAACTCGCCAACGGTCTTCAGCGGGCCGTTGGGCAGGCGCACTTGCGACTTGGCGATGGGCGAGCCCATCCTGGTCAGCGCGTCGGCGATGTCGGCGTTCGTCACGGAGCCGAACAGGCGGCCGTCCACACCGGCCTTTTGGGCGATGCGAACGGTCTTGCCGGCGAGTGCTTCACCCAGCTTCTGGGCTTCGGCCAGCTTGGCAGCGGCGGCCTTCTCGAGCTCCGCACGGCGGGCTTCGAATTCCTTGATCGCCGCCTCGGTGGCGCGGCGCGCCTGCTTGGTCGGGATCAGGAAGTTGCGGGCATAACCGTCCTTGACCTTGACGACATCGCCGAGGTTGCCGAGGTTGGCCACTTTTTCGAGCAGGATCACTTGCATGTCGTCAGCTCCTTAGACCTTGTGCTGGTCGCTGTACGGCAGGAAGGCCAGGAAGCGCGCGCGCTTGATGGCAACCGTCAGCTGACGCTGGAAGAAAGCGCGCGTGCCGGTCAGGCGAGCGGGCGTGATCTTGCCGTTTTCGGACACGAAATCGCGCAGCGTGTCGATGTCCTTGTAGTCGATCTGCTCGACACCGGCGACGGTGAAGCGGCAGAAACGCTTGCGACGGAACAGCAACGATTGTTGGTTGCGCTTGGGCTTCTTGTCTTTGGAGAAGCGACCTTTACCACGTGGCGGGGGCATAGAGGACCTCTGTTAAATCTATCCGGATTCAATGACTTCCGGGTTCTGCGGCAGCAGGGGGTTCGATCACGGTGACATGGGCGATGAAGCCCCTGCCGTTGCGCTGGTGCGTCAGGAAACCGCGGAAAACCGCGACACCGCCGACGCCCAACGACTGCAACTGCTTGGCAAGTTCACCCACTGCTACCGCCTTGATCTCCAGGGAGACTTTGCGCGGCTTGCCGGCTTCGATGACTTCGGACTCGGCCTTGAGGCTTGCGTCCAGGGCCATCAGCCCTGCGGGTGTATAGCGAACTTGTCCGAGTTGTTGGATCTGTGCCTGCAGGTGAAGCTGGTTCACGCTAGAGGCAAGCTGCTCGAAAAACCTGGTTCTTCAGCGATGAGCGTTGGCTCAGGCCGCTTCTTGCTGTTGCGGCGCCTTGCGGGCCTCTTCGCGCTCGACGGCCTTCATCATGACCGAGGGGGTCGAGATGGCCTTGTCCTGGACCACGGTGAGGTGGCGCAACACGGCGTCGTTGAAGCGGAAGCCCGTCTCGAGTTCAGCCAGGACTTCCTTGCTGCACTCGATGTTCAGGCACAGGTAGTGAGCCTTGGCGAGCTTCTGGATCAGGTAGGCCATCTGGCGACGGCCCCAGTCCTCGACTCGGTGCACGACACCGCCACCAGCGGTGATCAGGCCCTTGTAACGCTCCAGCATGGCCGGAACCTGTTCGCTTTGATCCGGATGGATCAGCAGAACGATTTCATAGTGACGCATGAATACTCCTTGTGGATTCCAGCCCAGCGCTGTCGATAGTGATCTGCCGGGCTGTGGAAGCCGGGTCACAGCGTCTACTCGTGACTCGGCAAGGGGGAACCCGCGATTCTAGCCCGAGACGACCGATCCACCAATCGAGTGCTGTTCTCAGGACCGCTGCGGACTGCGCAGCGCGTTGACGAAGTCACGCTGTCGCGCTGTGGGCGGCGGCGTCATCAGGCTAACCAGCATCAAGGCCAGCGCACCGGCCGGCACTCCGAACAGGCCGGCGGACGCCGGATGAATGCTCCAGACCAGCGTCACCGGGCCGGGCAGCCCGACCAGGGCCCTGAGCCCCGGATGAGCCACCACGAGATAGATCACGCACACACCCAGGCCCGTGAGCATGCCGGCCAGCGCACCTGCCCGGTTGGCCCGGCGCCAGAACACGCCTGCGACCAGGGCCGGAAAGAAGGTCGACCCGGCGATGGAGAAGGCCGCCGTGACAACGGCCAGGATGTCCGCCGGACGGCTGGAGGCCACTGCCGCTGCAGCCAGCGCCGCGGCCAGCAGCAGCGCCTTGGACAGCGTGACCCGCCGCGTGCGCGAGGCCTCGGGGTTGATGGCCTTGTAGTAGAGGTCGTGCGACAGCGCGCTCGAAATGGCCAACAGCAGGCCGTCCGCCGTGGACAGCGCCGCTGCCAACCCGCCAGCGGCAACCATGCCCGAGATCACATAGGGCAGGCCACCCAGCTCGGGCATGACCAGCATGACGAGATCCGGGTGCAGGCGCAGCTCACCCAGCTGAAGCAGACTGTCGCCATTCAGGTCCACGGCCGACAGCAGGGTCGGGTCGACGCGCTGCCACTGGCGTATCCAGGCGGGCAGCTGGTCAAAGCTCGTGCCGACCAAGCCGTTGAAGACCTCGGTCTTGACCATGACGGCCAGAGCGGGCGCGGTCAGGTAGAGCAGGCAGATGAAGACCAGCGACCAGGCCACCGACTCGCGCGCCGCTGCGACGGAAGGGGTCGTGTAGTAGCGCGTCAGCAGATGGGGCAGGCCGGCCGTGCCCACCATCAGGCACAGGGCCAGCGCGATGAAGTTGCGGCGTGCCTCGCTGGCCTGTTCGCGCTCTGCCGGCGTGCCGTCGGGGTTGCCGGCAAACGGTTGCGCGTGCGGCACCAGGCCGGACAGCGGCTGGGCAAGGCGAATCTCGCTGACCTGATCGCGCCGCCAACGCTCCTCGGCCTCGGCCGGCGTGCGCGGCAGGGCCGCGCGCTGCTTCTCGGCGGCCTGGATCTGCGCCAGCGGCGCATCCGCAGCCTTCAATGCCGCAACGCTGGCCGCCGCCCTCGCCTGTTCTTCGGCCAGTGCCCTGGGTACGTCGGCCAGACGCATCGCGGCGGCTTCGGCGCGCTGCTGGTGGATGGCACGCACCTGCAGCTCGGCCGGGTCGCGGATCAGCTCGCTCTCGCGCTCGGCGAGCTGGTGCAGCTGCTGGCCGTAGACCAGCTGGGGCAGCGGCCAGCCGGTCTGCTTGACACTGAGCCAGATGACCGGCACCAAGTAGGCCAGGATCATGATCAGGTACTGCGCCACCTGCGTCCAGGTCACGGCGCGCATGCCGCCAAGGAAGGAGCAGACCAGCACGCCGCCCAGGCCGACGAAGACGCCAACCTCGAAACCCAGGCCGGTCAGCCGCGTCGTGATGAGCCCGACCCCGTAGATCTGAGCCACCAGATAGACGAAGGACACCAGGATGGCCGCTGCAGCACTGACCAGCCGAAGCGCGCGGCTGTCGAAACGCTCCGCCAGGAAATCGGCCAGCGTGAACTGGCCGAAACGACGCAGATAGGGCGCTATGCACAGGGCCACAAGCACGAAGCCCCCCGTCCAGCCCAGTACATAGGCCAGGCCGGCATAGCCGCTGGCGTAGAGCGTGCCTGTCAGGCCGATGAAGGTCGCGGC
This sequence comes from Roseateles sp., assembly GCF_052436255.1. Taxonomy (GTDB): domain Bacteria; phylum Pseudomonadota; class Gammaproteobacteria; order Burkholderiales; family Burkholderiaceae_C; genus Pelomonas. The sequence goes on from NZ_JBQVNP010000010.1 coordinate 60,526, forward strand.
GCTCATCCAGTCGGCACCCGCAGCCATGCCGTTGTAGAGCGGCGGCACGCGGCGGCCGGCAACGAAGTACTCGGCAGGATCGGTGGTGCGGCAGAAGATGCCGATGACGGCGTAGACCAGCACCGTCGCACCGAGGAAGGTGTAGCCAATCCAGGCCTTGGGCAGTCCGCGCTGCTCGGCCAGGCCGAGCACGATCACGAGGGCGATGAAGCTCAGTACGAAGAGGGAATAGCGGCGGTGCAGATGGCGGGAGGACACGGCAGCGATCATGGCAATAAAAAGCCCGGGTTCCCCTGCGGAGAACCCGGGCTGATCAGGGACGAAGCCTGCTTACTTGACCGCCAGGCGCTGCCAGGTCTCGATGACCGTGTCGGGGTTCAGCGAGATCGACACGATGCCTTCCTCGGCGAGCCAGTCGGCAAAATCCGGGTGGTCGCTCGGGCCCTGGCCGCAGATGCCGATGTACTTGCCGGTGGCGCGGCAGGCGCGGATGGCCCGCGAGATCATGGCCTTGACGGCCGGGTCGCGCTCGTCGAAGTCGCCGGCCAGCTGCTCCAGGCCGGAGTCGCGGTCCAGGCCCAGCGTGAGCTGCGTCAGGTCGTTGGAGCCGATGGACATGCCGTCGAAATGCTCTAGGAACTGCTCGGCCAGGATGGCGTTGCTCGGCACCTCGCACATCATGATGATGCGCAGGCCATCCACGCCGCGCTTCAAGCCGCGCTCGGCGAGCATCTCGACCACGCGCGAGGCCTGCTTCACCGTGCGCACGAAGGGCACCATGATTTCGATGTTGGTCAGGCCCATGTCCTTGCGCACGCGCTTGAGCGCCTCGCACTCCATCGCGAACGCGTCCTGGAACTCGCCGCTGATGTAGCGCGACGCGCCGCGAAAGCCCAGCATCGGATTCTCTTCATCCGGCTCGTAGCGGCTGCCACCGATGAGCTTGCGGTACTCATTGCTCTTGAAGTCCGACAGGCGAACGATGACCGGGCGCGGGAAGAAGGCGGCGGCAATCGTCGCGATGCCCTCAGCCAGCTTGTCCACGTAGAAGGCACGCGGCGACGCGTGGCCGCGGGCGACGGACTCGACGGCCTTCTTCAGGTCGGCGTCGATGTTCGGATAGTCCAGGATGGCCTTGGGGTGGACGCCGATGTTGTTGTTGATGATGAACTCAAGCCGCGCCAAACCCACGCCGCCCGAGGGCATCTGCGCGAAGTTGAAGGCCAGCTGTGGGTTGCCCACGTTCATCATGATCTTGATGGGGCAGTAGGGCAGCTCGCCGCGGTGCACCTCGCTGATCTCGGTCTCCAACAGCCCGTCGTAGATATAGCCCGTGTCGCCTTCCGAGCAGGCCACCGTGACCAGTTGGCCGTCCTTGAGCTTGTCGGTCGCGTCGCCGCAGCCCACCACCGCCGGGATGCCCAGCTCGCGCGCGATGATGGCCGCGTGGCAGGTGCGCCCGCCGCGGTTGGTCACGATGGCGCTGGCGCGCTTCATGACCGGCTCCCAGTTCGGGTCGGTCATGTCGGTGACGAGCACGTCGCCGGGCTGCACGCGCTCCATCTCGGCCACGCTGTCCACCAGTCGCACGGGCCCGGTGCCGATCTTCTGGCCGATGGCGCGACCTTCGGCCAGCACGGCGCTGTGGGCCTTGAGCTTGTAGGCCAGCTCGACCTGGCCGCCCTGTTGGCTTTTCACCGTCTCCGGGCGCGCCTGCAGGATGTAGATCTTGCCGTCGACCCCGTCGCGGCCCCATTCGATGTCCATCGCGCGGCCGTAATGCTGCTCAATGATCAACGCGTACCGGGCCAACTCGGTGACCTCGGCGTCATTCAGCGAGTAGCGGTTGCGCTGCTCGGGCACCGTGTCGACGGTGCGGACCAGCTTGCCGCTGGCCGCCTTTTCCTCCGGCGTGGCGAACTCCATGCGCAGCAGCTTGGAGCCCAGGTTGCGGCGGATGATGGCCAGCTTGCCGGCCTTGAGCGCGGGCTTGTGGACGTAGAACTCGTCCGGGTTGACGGCGCCCTGCACCACCGTCTCGCCCAGGCCGTAGCTGGAGGTGATGAAGACGACGTCCTGGAAGCCGCTCTCGGTGTCGATGGTGAACATGACGCCGGCCGAGCCGAGGTCGCTGCGCACCATGCGCTGCACGCCGGCGGACAGGGCCACGTCGTTGTGGGCAAAGCCCTTGTGCACGCGGTAGCTGATGGCGCGGTCGTTGTAGAGCGACGCGAACACCTCGCGCATCTTGTGCAGCACATCGTCGATGCCGACGACGTTCAGGAAGGTTTCCTGCTGGCCGGCGAAGGAGGCGTCGGGCAGGTCTTCCGCCGTTGCGGAGGAACGCACCGCGAAGGACACGCCGGGGTTATCCGCCGTCAACTGGGCGAAGGACGAGCGCACCGCAGCTTCGAGGTCGGACGGGAACGGCTGCTTCTCGATCCAGCCGCGGATCTCGGCACCCGCCTCGGCCAGGGCTCGCACGTCGTCGGTGTTGAGCGTGGCCAGGCGCGCCGCGATGCGCGCGTCGAGCCCCTCGTGCCTGAGGAACTGCCGGAAGGCATGCGCCGTGGTGGCGAACCCTCCGGGGACGCGCACGCCGCTGGCGGCGAGCTGCGAGATCATTTCGCCGAGGCTGGCGTTCTTGCCGCCAACAGACTCGACGTCGGTCATCCTCAGGTTCTCAAACGGTACGACCAGGGCGGTCGCCTCGAACAGGGTGGACATGGGGAAACTCCGGGAGGTTGAAAAACCGGTCTCGCCGCGTCGTCGTGGCCGGGTGCCGAGCAAGGGTGCTCAAGGCAGGCGTGGCTCCATCCGTTTCTGGATTCTTCTGGGAGGAGGGAAGCACGCATGGGCTGTTCGCGGGGAATTGCGGGCGATTCTAGGCGCAGCGTACCGGCGTGTAACCGCTCGGGGCCGTGCACTATGCCCGCCTGATCGCAGCCTGGTCCGCTGGCTATCATGGTCACGACTTGACTCTGCAGGCCACTGCCATGACCGCCAGAACCGTCTACTTCGTCTCTGACGGCACCGGCATCACCGCCGAGACCTTCGGCAACTCCATCCTCGCCCAGTTCGCCATCAAGGCGCGCCACGTACGCCGGCCCTTTGTCGACTCGGCCGAAAAGGCCCATGCCGTCGTCGACGAGATCAACGAGGTCGCCGCGCGCGAAGCGCATCGGCCCATCGTCTTCGCGACCCTCGTGGACCGCGACGTGCTCAAGATCGTGCGCGAGCACTGCCAGGGCCGGGTGATGGACATGTTCGGCACCTTCATCGAGCCACTGGAAGACGAGTTCGGCGTCAAGAGCAACCACCGCGTGGGGCGCTTTTCGGACGTGGCCGAGAGCCAGGAATACCACGACCGCATTGAAGCCATCAACTTCTCGCTGGCCCATGACGACGGCCAGAGCAGCAAAAACCTGGATGTCGCCGACGTCATCCTCGTCGGCGTCTCGCGCTCCGGCAAAACGCCGACGTCGCTCTACCTGGCCATGCAGCATGGCATCAAGGCCGCCAACTATCCGCTGATCCCCGAGGACTTCGAGCGCCGCAAGCTGCCGCCCTCGCTGATGCCACACCGCCGCAAATGCTTCGGGCTGACCATCGATCCCGAGCGCCTTTCGTCCATCCGCAACGAACGCCGCCCCGGCAGCAAATACGCCGACCTGCTGAACTGCCGCTACGAGGTCAACGAGGCCGAGGCCATGATGAAGCGCGAGGGCATCGCCTGGCTGTCTTCCACGCACAAGTCCATCGAAGAGATCGCGACGACCATCCTGCGCGACATCCGGCCGGACCGGCTGATGTACTGATGCCGGCGCAAGCGCGCTTGCTGATGGCGCTAGTGGCTTGAGAGCCCCGCGTAGATCTCGACATAGCGGCGCGCTGCGGCGTCCCATCCAAAGCGCTGCCGCATCGCTGCCGTGCGCACCCCCGCCCAGCAAGTCTGCCGGCCCCACAACGCAAACGCCCGGCGCAGCGCGCGGCGATAGGCGTCGGCCGTGAAGGCGTTGAAGACAAAGCCGGTGGCCGTGCCGGCGGCGAGGTCTTCCAGCGTCGTGTCGACCACCGTGTCGCCCAGGCCACCGACGCGGTGCACCAGCGGCAGTGCGCCGTAGCTCAGGCCGTAAAGCTGGGTCAGTCCGCAGGGCTCGAAGCGGCTGGGGACCAGGACGACGTCGCTGCCGGCGTAGATGCGGTGGGCCAGGCCTTCGTCCATGCCGATGCGACGGGCGATCCGGCTGGGGTGCCTGGCCGCAGCATCGGCAAAGGCCGCTTCGAGGCGGGCATCGCCGCTGCCCAGGATGACAAGCTGGCCGCCTGACTCGATCAGATCGGTCAGCGCCTCAAGCACCAGCGGCAGACCCTTCTGCTCGGTCAGGCGGCTGACGATGCCGAAGAGGGGGGCATCGGGATTCACAGCCAGGCCGCATTCGCTTTGCAGCGCGGTCTTGCAACGTGCCTTGCCCGAGGCGTCGTCGGCGTCGTAGCGCGCGGCGATGGCGTCGTCGTGCGCGGGCGACCAGACCCCATAGTCCACGCCATTCAGGATGCCGTGCAGCGCGCTCGCCCGGTGGCGCAGCAGGCCGTCAAGGCCGCAGCCCTGATCGGGCGCCTGGATCTCGCTTGCATAGCTCGGGCTCACCGTCGTGATCGCGTCGGCGAAGTGCAGGCCGGCCTTCATGAAGCTGACCTGGCCATAGAACTCCAGGCCCTCGACGGCGTAGTGCGTGGCGGGCAGGCCGAGGTCGCAAAAGTGGTCGGCCGAGAACAGGCCCTGATAGGCGAGGTTGTGGACTGTGAACACCGTGCGCGCCTCGGTACGTCGGCGCGCGCGGCTGGCGGCGATGTGGGCACAAGCCAGGCCGGCATGCCAGTCGTGGGCATGCACGACCTCGGGGCGCCAGGCCGGGTCCACACCCTCGGCCAGGCGGGCAGCGGCCAGGCCGAGCAGGGCGAAGCGGCGGTGGTTGTCCGCGTAGGCGATGTCTCCGGCGTCCGCATAGGGGTTGCCGGGGCGGTCGAAGAGGCCAGGCGCATCCAGCACGTAGACCGGCATGTCGAAACCCGGCAGGCGGCCGCGCAACAGCGCCGCCCGCCCCTCGCTCCACGGCAATGCGACAGGGGCGACGGCGCATTCCTGCGTCAGGGCATCGCGGATGGCTGGAAAGCCCGGCACCAGCAAGCGCGGCTCCGCGCCGGCAGCGGCAAGTGCCGCAGGCAAGGCGCCAGCCACATCGGCCAGGCCACCGGTCTTGAGCAGCGGGTAAAGCTCCGCACTGACTTGGAGAACGCGGGTCACAAGCGCGCGAGCATCTGCTTGGTGATCAACACGACACCGTTGTCCGTGCGCTCGAAGCGGGCGGCATCCAGCGCCGCGTCTTCGCCGACGACAAGGCCGTCGGGGATCTCGCAGCCACGGTCGATGATGACTTTGGTCAGCCGGCAGTGCCGCGCCACACTGACGCCAGGCAGCAGCACGCTCTGATGGATGTTGCAGAAGGAGCGGATGCGCACGTTGTTGAACAGCACCGACTGCACAACATGCGAGCCCGACACGATGCAGCCGGCGCTGACGATGGTGTTGACCGTCATGCCGTGCATGCCGTTGTGATCGGGGATGAACTTGGCCGGCGGCAGCTGGCGCTGGTAGGTCCAGATCGGCCAGTCGGTGTCGTAGATGTCGAGTTCGGGGCTGATGGAGGCCAGGTCGAGGTTGGCTGACCAGAAGGCATCGAGCGTGCCGACGTCGCGCCAGTAGGGCGTGGCGCCGTTGGGATTCATGATGCAGCTCATGCCGAAGGGGTGGGCGACGGCGCGGTCTTCGGACACGATCTTGGGGATCACGTCCTTGCCGAAATCGTGGCTGGAGCCTGGGTCGGCCAGGTCTTGCGCCAGCAGTCGGTAGAGATAGTCGGCGTTGAAGATGTAGATGCCCATGCTGGCCAGGCAAACGTCGTCGCGGCCGGGCATGCAGGGCGGGTCGGCAGGCTTTTCCAGGAATGAGGTGATGTGTCGCTCACCGTCCACGACCATCACGCCGAAGGCACTGGCCTCGGCCTTGGGCACCTCGATGCAGCCGACCGTGCAACCCGCACCCGTGGCGACATGGTCGGCCAGCATGCTGGAGTAGTCCATCTTGTAGATGTGGTCGCCGGCCAGCACGACGATGTAGTCGGCACCGGTGCTCTGCACGATGTCGAGGTTCTGGAACACTGCATCGGCCGTACCGCGGTACCAGCTTTCGTCGTCGGTGCGCTGCTGAGCCGGCATCAGGTCGACGGTCTCGTTGAGTTCGGCGCGCAGAAAGCTCCAGCCGCGCTGGATGTGGCGTAGCAGCGAGTGGCTCTTGTACTGCGTGACGACACCGATGCGTCGGATGCCGCTGTTGACGCAGTTGGACAGCGCGAAATCGATGATGCGGAACTTGCCGCCGAAGTAGACGGCGGGCTTGGCGCGCGAATCGGTCAGCTGCTTCAGCCGCGAGCCGCGGCCGCCGGCCAGCACGAGGGCGATGGCACGGCGGGCGAGCTGGTGGGGCGAGGCGACGGGGGGCATGGCGATCTCTCCAAAGCGAACGCCTGCAGTTTGCACCGCCCGATGTGTCGTCCCGCTGCGGGCTTCTCCTCAGCAGCCGGTTTCAGCGCTTTCGTCGGCGGCGGCCTGGGCCAGCGCGCGCTCGAAGGCGCTGCGGCTGGGGGTCTCGACAAAGACGCAGCGCTTGCGGTGCCGCTTGCAGTGGTCCTTCACGCGCCAGTAGGCGTCATGGCTGATGCAACCGGTCTGACAGATGACGAGGTCGGCCGCAGCGAGCTGGGGCTCGAGCTGCGCCGGCTTGTGCTCGCTGCCGCCGTCATGGTGCAGGAAGTGCGCGCCACAGCCCTCCACCGCCTGGCGGTATTGCGGCACGCTGCCGCCACGACCGCCGACGCACAGCACGACACGTTGCTCCAGCTTGACCGGCACGGTGACGGGGACGTCGATGCCGGATGCGGGCTCGGCCACATCGGGCGGCACCGCCGGCAGCCGCGAGGCGAGCCGGCTGACCTCGCGCTGCAGCGCCTGGTTGCGCTCGATCTGCTCGGCCAGGCGCTCGCGCAGGGCTTCGCGCTCGGGCAGATCGGGCCGCGCGGCCTGCCAGCGCATCACCTGTTCCTGCGCCTGCGCCAGTTGCGTCTGCAGGCTGATCTGCGCTGCGCGCATACGCAGCTTCTCCTGCTCCCACGCCTGCTGCTCGCGGGCACGCTCCAGGCTCCAGGTGGTCACGCGCTGTTGAACCGCGGCGTACTCGTTTGCAAGTGCCTGATGCTCGGCGGCCAGCTCGCGATGGCGGCTCAGGTCCACCCGCTGCGCGGCGCCGACCTGATGCTGCAGCATGTGGACCTGGCCCAGCACGCGCATTTCCAGCCACTCGTCGCAACGCGCATGGGTCAGCGTCGCCCACAGCGCGCCGGCAATGGCTTCACCCTGCACCGCGCGGGCGCGCCACCAGGCCATCAGCGACTCGCGGCATTTGGCCTGGGCGGCGCTGCGCAGGTCGAGGGCAAAACGCTGCTCCAGGTCCCTCTGCACCGCCTCGGCGACAGCATTGCGGCGCGCGGCCGCCGTGACCAGGCTGCAGTGCAGCGTGTAGTCGTCCTCGTCGCCTTGCAGCACCAGCAGCCGCTTGGCAAGCTGACGCACACGCTCCAGCGGCATGCAGACGCCGATGACGGGGCAATGGGCATGGCTGCCCAGCTCCCAGAGGCGGCGGCGGCGTGAGCCGGTGGTGGGTGGGGTGGCGGCGTGCGCGGCGCAACAGCTTTCGGCCATGCGGGGTCTCCGGTGGAGGCGCGGGCGGGCGGCGGCTGGCTGGCGCGGGGTGACGACAGTTTTACTTCGTCAGGATGAGCTTGCCCTGCGCGGTGACGCGCAGGCGGTAGACCTGCTGGTGGTGGACGATGAAGACCTCACCGCGGCGACCGAGCAACGCGGCACTGTCGATACGAGGGGCCGCCCCGGCGCCAGCGAGGGAACCGGGCGGGGAAGGCGGTGTCAGCGCTTGGCGCGGCGGGACATCAACAGGCATGTCGCCATGTTATTGAGAATCATTCTCAGTTGCAAGGGCGCGGTGTCCCCAGTGCGGGCGACGGCTCAGCAGCGCTGCCGATGACTTTCGTAAAGGCAGATGGCGGCAGCCGCAGCGACGTTGAGGGATTCCTCCCCGCCCGGCTGCGGGATGCCGACGGTCAGGGCGCAGCGGGCCATCAATTCGGCTGAAACGCCCTGCCCCTCATGGCCCATGACCCAGGCGCAAGGAGAGGGCAGCGTGACACCGTGCAGCCGCTGATCCGTATGCGAGCTGGTCGCGATAAGGGGCACGGCCAGCGCGGCCAGGTCGTCGGCCGCCAAGCCTTCGATCAGGCGCAGGCCGAAATGGGCCCCCTGCCCTGCGCGCAACACCTTCGGCGACCACAACGCCGCCGTGCCCTTGATGGCCAGCACCTGGCGCACGCCAAAAGCCGCCGCACTGCGCAGGATGGCCCCTACATTGCCCGCATCCTGCAGACGGTCCAGCACAACGCTGGCGACATTCGCATCGATGGCCGGTGCGTCGGGCAGCGTCAGTTCCGCGCCGATCTGGGCGGGCGACTCCAGGGCGCTCAGACCCTTGAACAGCGCCGTCGGTACGACCAGCGCCCGCGGTGCAGTCTGGGCCAGTGCCGCCAGGGCCGCGTCCTGCAGTGCCGCCTCGGTCAGCACGACCAGAGCCGGCCGCCAGCCGCGGTGCAGGGCCGCACGCAGCAGGTGGTCGCCTTCGACCCAGACGCTGCCCGCCTTGCGATAGCCGTTCGCGTCGGCGGTCAGCTTGCGCAGTCGGACGAGCGCCGGGTTGTCGCGCGACGTGACGGGGTCGAACTTCATGCGAGCGGGTTCTTCGTCACGTCCAGGCAGACCTCGCGCACCGGCGCGAAGCTGCGGCGGTGCCAGGGGCTGGCGCCGTGCTGCTTGAGCGCGGCAAGGTGCTCGGGCGTGGAGTAGCCCTTGTGCGCGGCAAAGCCGTACTGCGGATGGCTGTCATGCATCTGCTCGCAGAACAGGTCGCGCGCGACCTTGGCCAGGATGCTGGCCGCCGAGATGGCCTGCACGGTCGCATCGCCCTTCACGATGGCCTCGGCGGGGACGGACAGCACCGGCAGCCGGTTGCCGTCGATGCGTACGAAGGCGGGTTTGAGCCGCAGTCCGGTCACCGCACGCTGCATGGCCAGCATCGTGGCCTGCAGGATGTTGATGCTGTCGATCTCCTCGTGCGTGGCGTGCGCAATGCAGCAGCACAAAGCCTTGGCGCGGATCTCGTCATAGAGACGCGCGCGCTTGGCCGGGGTCAGCACCTTGGAATCGGCCAGGCCCTTGATGGGCTGCAGCTCGTCCAGGATGACGGCGGCCGCAAACACCGGGCCGGCCAGCGGGCCACGGCCGGCCTCGTCCACCCCGGCGATGAGGCCCGACGGCGTCCAGTCGAGCATGACCTGCTCAGGCTTGGATAAGCGTCGCGATGGCATCGCTGGCGCGCTGCGCGGTGTCTTGGCGCAGCAGCTCGTGGAGTTGGACAAAACGCCCGTGCAGGGCCGCGCGGCGCGGCGCGTCGGCGAGCAGCGACTCGGCCTCGCGGGCCAGGTTCTCGGGCGTGCAGGCGTGCTGGATCAGCTCGGGCACGAGGAACTCGCGCGCCAGGATATTGGGCAGACCCACCCAAGGCAGCAGGCCCCTGCCCTTCATGCGCCACCAGTTCAGCGCATTCATGCGATAGGCGATGACCATGGGGCGCTTGAACAGCGCTGCCTCCAGCGTGGCGGTGCCGCTCGCCACCAAGGTCAGGTCGCAGGCCGCAAGCACCGCATGGGACTGACCGTCGACAAGCTCGATGTCGACGCCGCCAGGATTCCTCAGCAACGGCTCGACGAGGCTGCGCAGGCCGGGCACCACGGGCATCACGAAGCGGCGGCCTGGCTTGGCCAGCAGCCTGGCCGCGCCGATCAGCGCAGGCGCGATGTAGTTGATCTCGCTCTTGCGGCTGCCGGGTAGCAGTGCGATCACGGTGTCGGATTCCGAAAGGCCGAACGCCTCGCGGGCCGCCGCGCGCGGCGGCTCCAGCGGGATGGCATCAGCCAGCGGATGGCCGACATAGGTGGCACCGATGCCTGCCTTGTGCAAGACCTCGGGCTCGAAGGGGAACAGGCACAGCACATGGTCGGCCGCGCGCTTGATGGTCTCGACACGCTCGGGCCGCCAGGCCCAGATGGACGGGCAGACGAAATGGACCGTCTTGATGCCCGCCTCGCGCAGCCGCGTTTCCAACCCGAAGTTGAAGTCGGGCGCATCGACGCCGATGAAGACATCCGGCCGGTTCGAGATGAGGCGCGTGCCGAGTTGCCTGCGGATGGACAGCAGCTCGCGGATGTTCAGCAGCGCGTCGACGTAGCCGAAGATGGACAGCTTGCTGTGCGGCCACCAGGTCTCGAAGCCCTGGGCCAGCATCTTCGGGCCGCCGATACCCTGCGAGGTCAACCCAGGCCAGCGCGCACGCAACCCCTGCAGCAGCAAGCTCGCCAGCAGGTCGCCGCTGGCCTCGCCGGCCACCATGCCCAGGCGGGGCGCGGTCTGCATCGGATTACCGCACGATGCCGCGCGTGGAGGCGGCAAGGAAGTTCAGCATCAGGTCGATGTCGCCATCCGCCACGCCGGCCTCGCTGCCACGCAATGCTGCAATGCCGACCTTGGCTTCATCCAGCGTGTGGCCACTGCGATAGAGCAGCCTGTAGATCTGGCGGATGACGCCGATGCGCTCGGCGCTGAAGTCGCGGCGTTTCAAGCCGACGATGTTGACGGCCCGCGCGGCCAGCGGGTTGCCGTCCACCGTCATGAAGGGCGGCACGTCCTGGGCCACATGGGCCTGGAAGCCGATCATGGCGTGGTCGCCGACGCGCATGCGCTGCAGGATGCCGGTCAGGCCGCCGACGGTCACGTGGTCGCCGAGCCGCACATGGCCAGCAAGGGTGGCGTTATTGGCCAGCACGCATTCGTTGCCGATGACGACATCGTGGGCCAGATGGCAGTAAGCCATGATCCAGTTGTCGTTGCCGACCGTCGTCTCGCCGCGGTCCTGCACCGTGCCGACGTTCAACGTGCAGAACTCGCGCACGGTGTTGCGGTCGCCGATGACCAGCGTGGTCGGTTCGCCGGCGTACTTCTTGTCCTGGTTGGCCGCGCCGATGGAGCTGAACTGGAAGAAGCGGTTGTCGCGCCCGATGGTCGTGTGGCCTTCGATGACGCAGTGCGGGCCGACCACGGTGCCGGCACCGATCTTCACGTGCGGGCCGATCAGCGTGTAGGCGCCGACATCGACCGACGAGTCCAACTCGGCGGCCGGGTCGACGATGGCGGTCGGATGGATGTTCATCGGCTGCCGCTCAGGCTTCGATACGACGCATCGTGCACATCAGCTGAGCCTCGGCGGCAAGCTGCTCGCCGACCAGTGCGCGGCCGGTGAACTTGTAGACGCCCGCCTTGGCGCGGTCCAGCGTGACGTCGAGGATCAGCTGGTCGCCGGGCTCGATGGGCCGCTTGAAGCGGGCGTTGTCGATGCCGGCGAAATAGACCACCGAGTGCTCGTCCAGCACCATGTCCATGCTGGCCAGCGACAACAGCGTCGCGGCCTGCGCCATGGCTTCGAGCACGAGCACGCCCGGCATCACGGGGCGGTGCGGAAAATGGCCGAGGAAGAAGGGTTCGTTGATCGAGACGTTCTTGATCGCGCGGATGCGCTCGCCCTTGATCAGTTCAACGACGCGGTCCACCAGCAGGATGGGATAGCGGTGCGGCAGGCGCTTGAGGATTTCGTGAATGTCCATCGTCATCGGGGTCTTGTCGTCGTTCATTTATTTCTTCTCCAGCGCGCGCACGCGGTCGCGCAGGGTGTGGAGCTGGCGCAGGGTGGCGGCGTTCTTCTGCCAGCTCGAATTCTCTTCGAAGGGATGCGGCCCGCTATAGACACCCGGCGCCCCAATGCTGCGCGTGATGGTCGTTGCTGCCGAGATATGCACGCCGTCAACCAACGTCAGGTGGCCGATGATGTTGGCCGCGCCACCGATGGTGCAGTTGGCGCCGATCCGGGTCGAGCCCGCCACCGCCGCGCAGCCTGCCATGGCCGTGTTGCGGCCGATGTGCACGTTGTGGGCGATCTGGATCAGATTGTCGAGCTTGACGCCGTCCTCGACCACGGTGTCGGCCAACGCGCCACGGTCGATGCAGGTGTTGGCGCCGATCTCGACGTCGTCGCCGATGCGCACGGCGCCGAGCTGCTCGATCTTCACGTAGCCACCCTTGCTCGGCGCAAAGCCGAAGCCATCGGCACCGATGACGACACCGCTGTGCACGATGCCGCGCGCGCCGATGCGGCAATCAAAGCCGAACACGACCCGCGGCGCGAGCCGGGTGCCCTCACCCACAAAGGCGCCGCGTTCGACGATGCAGTGGGCGCCGATGCGCGCGTTGTCACCGATGACGGCGCCCGCCTCGATGACGGCGAGCGGACCGACTTCCACGCCTTGCCCCAGCCTGGCGTCGGGCGAGACGATGGCACTGGGATGCACGCCGGCAGCCGCGACCGGCCGCGTGCGGGCGACCCACCATTGCGTCAGCCGGGCGAAGTACAGATAGGGATCGGGCGTGACGATGGCCGCGCCACGAACGGCCGCCGCGTCTGCCAGCGCCGGTGCCACGATGACGCAGCCGGCCGCAGTCGACGCGAGCTGCGCTTGGTAGCGCGGGTTGGCCAGGAAGCTGATGCTCTGCGCATCGGCCTCATCGAGCGGCGCAATGCGGTCGATGCGCACATCGGACCCACCAAGCAAATCGCCGCCCAAGGCGGCGATCAGCTCGGTGAGCGCGACGGATGTCGAGCTCATGGGGTGCGCAACTTACTTCTGCGCGTTCAGCGCGTCGATCACCTTCTTGGTGACGTCCACGCGGGCGCTGAAGTGGATCGCGTCCTGCAGGATGAGGTCGTACTTCTCGGCCTCGAAGATCTGCTTGATCACGCGGTTGGCCTTCTCGACCACGGCGGACAGTTCCTCGTTCTTGCGCTGCGTCAGGTCTTCCTGCCATTCGCGGCGCTTGCGCTGCAGGTCGCGTTCCTGTTCGACAACGTCGCGCTGGCGACGGGCGCGCTCGTTTTCAGACAGCGTCGGCGCGTCCTTTTCCAGCTTCTCGGCAGCGCCACGCAGCTTGGTTTCCAGATCGCGCAGGTCCTTCTCGCGCTTGCCGAACTCGGCTTCCAGCTTGGCCTGTGCAGTCTTGGCCAGGTTGGCCTCGCGCAGCACACGCTCGCTGTTGACATAGCCGATCTTCAGTTCCTGGGCTTGCACGGCCGAGGCGGCCACGATCATCGATGTGGCCAGAGCCACCGATTGCAAGAGCTTGCTCATCATCAGAATGCAGTCCCGATCTGGAATTGGAATTTCTCGATTCTATCCGTGCGTTGCTTGCGGATAGGTTTGCCATAACTCAGGCGCAGCGGACCCATGGGCGAGATCCACGACAGGCCGATACCGGCCGACACGCGCACGGTGTCCAAACTGACCTTCTCGGCAAGGCCCGTGCCCCAGACATTGCCGGCATCCATGAAACCGAAGATGCGGAAGCTCTTGTCGTTACCGCTGCCCGGCACGGGCAGATACAGCTCGGCGTTGGTGTTGAAGCGCTTGCTGCCACCGCTGTAGGAACCGGTCACGTCGACCGGGCCCAGCGAGCCCGCTTCGAAGACGCGCACTGAACCTAGGCCGCCGCCGTAGAAGTTCTTGAAGATTGGATAAGGCCTGCCGCCCAGGCCAACACCCCAGCCGAGTTCGCTGTTCAGCCCCAAGGTGATCTTGTTGGTGATCTCGAAGTAGTGCTGGTACTGCAGGTTCAGGCGCGCGTATTGCGCATCTCCGATGGGGCTGAACTCTACGTTGACGCGTTGGTAGCGGCCCTTCATCGGCGACAGAACGCTGTCCCGGCTGTCGCGCTGCCAGCCAATCGTCAACGGCACGGAATTGCTGCGCTGGCCGAACTGGTTGGAGAACAGGAAGTAGCTGTTGGGCAGGCCTCGCGACGTCGTGATGTTGGTCTGCTCGTAGCCAAGACCGAAGAACACCGTGTCGACCTCGGAGAACGGCACGCCAAAGCGGATCGCACCGCCCTTCGTGACGTATTGGTACTCCTCGCCCAGGGTGTTGATCGGGCGCGTGGTGCGGTAGAACACGTCGATGGCACGCGATACGCCGTCGACGGTGAAGTACGGGTCCACGGTGCTGACCTGCAACTGGCGACCGGTGCTCGCCGTCGCCACGTCGATGCCAAGGTAGTTGCCGGAGCCGAACACGTTGTCCTGGCGGATCGAGCCGGTGAAGGACAGCTTGGTCTGGCTGGAATAGCCGGCGCCGACGGTGATGGCTCCGGTGGGCCGCTCGACGATGGTGAGGATGACGTCGACCTGATCCTCGGCGCCCGGCACCTCTTGGGTGTCGATGTTGACTTCCTTGTCCTTGAAGTAACCCAGGCGCTCGACGCGGTCACGTGAGGCCTTGATCTTCTGGCCGTCGTACCAGGCCGCCTCGAACTGGCGGAACTCGCGGCGGATGACCTCGTCACGCGTGCGCGAATTGCCCGAGATGATCACCTTGCGCACATAGACGCGGCGCTGCGGCTCGGCAACGAAGGTGACGACGACCTGGCCGGTTTCACGGTTGATGTCAGGCCGGCTTTCAACCCGCGCGAACGCATAGCCGTAGGTGCCGAAAAGGTCGCTGAAGGCGCGCGTCGTCGTCGCGACCGCCTCGCCCTGGTAGGCCTGGCCGGGCTTGAGGTAGACGAGGTGCTTGAAGTCTTCCTCGCGGCCCAGGTAGTCGCCTTCGAGCTTGACGCCGGTGACCGTGTAGGGCTGGCCTTCACTGACCGTGATGGCGACGCTGATGCTCTGCTTGTCCGGCGAGATCGTCACCTGCGTCGACGTGACGGCAAACTCCAGGTAGCCGCGGTTCAGGTAATGACTGCGGATGGTTTCCAGATCCGCGTTCAGCTTGGCGCGCGAGTAGCGGTCGGTCTTCGTGTACCAGGTCAGCCAGCCGGTCGTCGTCTGCTCCAGCAGGCCCAGCAGCGTGCTTTCAGAGAACACCTTGCTGCCGAGGATGCGGATCTCCGCGATCTTGGCCGGCTCGCCCTCGGTCACGTTGAAGCTGACGTTGACGCGGTTGCGTTCGATGGGCGTGATGGTCGTCGTGACCTCGGCGCCGTAGAGGCTGCGGGTCAGGTATTGGCGCTTGAGCTCCTGCTCGGCGCGGTCGGCCAGGGCCTTGTCGAAGGGTTTGCCCTCGCCGATGCCGACGTCCTTGAGGGACTTCGAGAGCGCCTCGGTGTCGAACTCCTTCAAGCCGACGAAGTTGACGTTGGCGATGATGGGACGCTCGTCGATGATGACGACAACGGCATTGCCCTCGATGCTGATGCGCACGTCCTTGAACAGGCCCGTGGCGAACAGGGCACGCAGGGCTGCGGCGCCTTTTTCATCGTTGTAGGTGTCGCCGATGCGGAAGGGCAGCGACGCGAACACCGTACCCGGGTCAGTCCTTTGCAGGCCTTCGACACGGATGTCGCGAAGCACAAATGGATCGACGGCCCAGGCAAGACCCGACTGGAACATCCCCGTGACAGCCAGAGCCAGCAAGCCGAGGCGGAAGGGGCGACGCTGCGCTCCCGAACTGAAAGGAAAGGACATGGGGACCGGGGAGTGTCAGTGCCAACCCGCAAAGCGGGAGACGTCGTTGGAAAGGGCCAAGGCCATCATCAGCATCAGGATCAGCGCACCGGCGCGCTGCAGTTGCCGTTGCCACCATTCAGAGACGGGGCGGCCGCTCAGACCCTCGAAAAGATGATACATGAGGTGCCCGCCATCGAGCATCGGCAGCGGCAGCAGGTTCAGCACGGCAAGGCTCAGCGAGATCTTGGCGAGGAAATCGAGATAGGGCGTCAGGCCCGCCTGGGCCGACTGGCCGGCGTAGTCGGCAATGGTCAGCGGGCCGCTGAGGTTCTTCGGCGACGCTTCACCCGTGAGGATCTTGCCGATCAGGCGCACGGTCGTCACGGCCATGTTCCAGCTCTGCTCGACGCCGCGCCACAGGCCGTCGACGAAACCGCGGCTGACGAAGACGCGTTCGGGCGGCGAGCCGACACCGATCTGCAGGCGTGCAACGCGCTGGCCGTCCTCTTCGACCAAGCGCGGCGTCGCGTTCAGCTCGACGACCTGGCCGGCGCGCTCGACGCGCCAGGTCATGGCGCGCGGCTGCCCGGCGTCGTGGGCGCGGCGGATCGCATCGCGCAGGAAGCTGGCATCGGGCACC
Organism: Roseateles sp.; assembly: GCF_052436255.1. Lineage (GTDB taxonomy): Bacteria > Pseudomonadota > Gammaproteobacteria > Burkholderiales > Burkholderiaceae_C > Pelomonas. The sequence goes on from NZ_JBQVNP010000010.1 coordinate 76,950, forward strand.
ACGCGACCGTCGATGGACAGCACGCGGTCACCGGCCTTCATCCCCGCCGCAGCGCCTGCACCGCCCGCGACGACCTCGCGGACCAGCGGCTCGGCCATCGGCGAAAGGCCGATCTCGTTGAACAGTTGCGCATTCGGCGCGCGGCCGGCGAGGCTTTCGGTCTGCAGGCGCAGGCTGCGCGCGGCATGGCCCTGGGCGTCGCTGGCCGACAGGTGCAGGGTCTCCCCCAGCGCCTGGGCGCGCATGACGGCCGCCTGGAGGTCGGGCAGCGATTCGACGTCCTGCCATTGCTGGCCATCCGTCGACACGGCCCGCACCCAATCGCCCGCCCGCAGGCCGGCGCGTTCGGCCAGCGAGCCGGCCGGCGGCGTGCCCAGCACGGCCTTCGGCACCTCGCTGCCCAGCCAGGCCACGGCCGCGAACAGCAGCACCGCCAGCACCCAGTTGGCCGCCGGGCCTGCCGCGACGATGGCCGAGCGCTGAAGCAGCGGGCGCTGGTTGAAGGCCTGCTCGCGCTCATGCGGCGCGACCAGGCCATCGCGCTCGTCAAGCATGCGCACATAGCCCCCGAGCGGCAGGGCGCTGAGCGTGAACTCCGTCCCGTTGCGGCCGACACGCCGCCAGATCACATGACCGAAACCGATGGAAAAGCGCAGCACCTTGACGCCGCAGGCGCGCGCGACGCGGTAATGGCCCCATTCATGCACGGCGATCAACAACGCCAATGCGACGAGGAAGGCAATGAGGGTGGTCATAGCAGCCGCTGCGCGTGCTGGCGCGTGCGGGCGTCGAGGGCCAACAGCGCTTCGATGCTGCCGCAGTCGCCAGGCTGCAGATCGGCCAGGCATTGCGCATTGATCGCATGGATGCGGTCAAAGCGCAGCCGGCCATTCAGGAAGGCATCGACCGCCACTTCATTGGCAGCGTTCAGCACCGTGGTGCTCCCCTCGGCACCCTTGAGCGCGGCCCAGGACAGATGCAGGCCGGGAAAGCGCACCGCGTCGGCTTCCTCGAACGTCAGGGCAGCCGTCGTCAAAAGATCCAGGCGACTGGCACCCGAGGTGATGCGCTCTGGAAAGGACAGACCGTAGGCGATGGGCACGCGCATGTCGGGCGTGCCGAGCTGGGCGAGCACCGACTGGTCGCGGCAGACCACCATCGAATGGATGATGCTTTGCGGGTGGATCAGCACCTTGATCTGGTCGGGCGCAAGGTTGAACAGCCAGCGCGCCTCGATGACTTCGAGGGCCTTGTTCATCATCGTCGCGGAGTCGACCGAGATCTTGCGGCCCATGACCCAGTTGGGATGGGCGCAGGCCTCGTCGGGCGTCACGTCCGCCAGCGTCTTGGGGTCGCGGCTGCGGAAGGGGCCGCCGGAGGCCGTCAGCACGATGTGGTCAACGCGCTGGTGCCAGGTCGCGCGGTCTTCGGGCAGGCATTGGAAGATGGCCGAGTGCTCGCTGTCGATGGGCAGCAGTGTCGCGCCGCCCTGTTCGACCGCCTGCATGAAGAGGGCGCCACCGACGACGATGGCTTCCTTGTTGGCCAGCAGCAGGCGCTTGCCGGCACGCGCCGCGGCGATGGCCGGCGCGAGGCCGGCGGCGCCGACGATGGCCGCCATGACGG
>NZ_JBQVNP010000011.1:0-68242 GCF_052436255.1 Roseateles sp.
CCCCTGCGCCCCCGCCCCACGCCGCCTTGCCCAAGCCGCCCGGCATGCCCCCGCCCAAGCCGGTGCGCACGCATGAAGAACTTCGCCGCCAGGCGGCCGAGCGCCTCGTCATGGCCAACCCCGAGCGCAGCTACATGACGCCCGCACCGTCGCATCTGCTGACCGTCATCGTCCTGGAGGTCGAGGTCAAGGCCGATGGCAGCGTGCGCAAGATCAATGTCGTGCGGCCCCCGCGGTTTGGCCCCGAGACGCTGCAGATGGCCATCGATGCCGTGCATCGCGCCGCGCCCTTTGGCGATGTGCGCCGCCTGCCAGAACCCTGGCGGTTCACCGAGACATTCTTGTTTGACGAGTACCGCCGCTTCAAGCCGCGCAGCCTCGACTGATCCAGCGCATCGCGGCGCAAAGCATTCAGGCCGATACCCTTCCTCGCAGCGCTCCAAGCTTGGGCACAATGGCCGCCATGTTCCTGACGCTGCCGACTCTGCTGACCTGGGCCCGCATCGTGGCCATCCCGCTGATCGTCGGGGTGTTCTATCTGGAGCTCACGTCCGCCCACCAGAACCTGTTCGCCACGGTGCTCTTCATCGTCGTGGCTTTGACCGACTGGCTGGACGGCTACCTGGCCCGCAAGCTCAACCAGACCTCATCATTCGGCGCCTTCCTCGACCCGGTGGCCGACAAGCTGATGGTCTGCTCGGCCTTGCTTGTGCTTTTGAAGCTTCAGCGCGTGGACGCGTTTGTCGCGCTGGTCATCATCGGCCGCGAAATCACGATCTCGGCCCTGCGTGAATGGATGGCGCAGATCGGCGCGTCGCGCAGCGTCGCGGTCCACATGGTGGGCAAGCTCAAGACAACGGCGCAGATGGTCGCGATTCCCTTCCTGCTGTACGACGGCCGGCTTTTTGGTGTTATCCCGACGCATGAATGGGGCACCTGGCTGATCTACGCGGCCGTCGTGCTGACCATCTGGTCCATGGTCTATTACCTGCAGAAGGCGCTGCCCGAAATCCGCGCCAAAGCGCGTTGATGCTCCTCAAGAGCCGACTCGGAGACCGAGTTGTATCGGGACTTTTCCCGCCCCGCACATGCCGAGACACGCGTCTAGAATCCGCTTCCCGCGCGCTTCCCTGCCTTCATTCGATGGCCCTATACGGCTGCGCACTGTGGGATCGACATCCGCTTTGCTGTCCTGCACACATCCCTGCGCAGGGCTCAACAGTCCGCAGAATCGTCAAGAGGGGGCACGAGTGAACAAGTCTGAATTGATCGAGCACATCGCTAAGCAGGCCGACATTTCCAAGGCTGCCGCAGGTCGTGCGCTCGAAGCCGTGATCGGTGGCGTCAAGACGACGCTGAAGAAGAACGGCACGGTGTCGCTGGTAGGCTTCGGCACCTTCAGCATTACCAAGCGGGCCGCGCGAGCCGGCCGCAACCCGCGCACAGGCGATACGATCAAGATCAAGTCGGCCAAGGTGCCGAAGTTCAAACCCGGCAAGGCGCTCAAAGACGCCGTGAACTGAACATCCAGCCGGTTCCGGAATTCCCGGGCGCTTAGCTCAGTTGGTAGAGCACCTCCCTTACACGGAGATTGTCGGCGGTTCGAGCCCGTCAGCGCCCACCAGTTATATCCGTTGTAAATCAACAGCTTACAGCGATTTGACTGGATATATATTCAGCGCTAAACCAGCGACAAAGGCAGCCACAGGCAGCCTTGACCAGCCAAAGACAGGCGTCACCCAACCGGCAAACCACCGTAAAGTGCGTCGCTCCACTATTGGCGGGGCGCGCACGGTATGGCTGGCAAACGCAAGACGAGAACGGGCAAGTGGGAATATGTTTTCAAGCGCGCAGGCGTGCTTGATAAGCCCCTCTACCTGACGTTTGAAAGCGAAGCCGAAGGGGATTCCTACGCGGCCCGGCTCGATGCGCTGCTAGACCGCGGCATCGTGCCGACCGAGCACCGGGCGGACGCCAGGGTGTCGAATATCGAGCAGCTGGCGCGGCTGTTTCAGTCGGAGGCGCACCCGAGCGACAAAGACCGCTCGGAGCTGGACGTCATCGCCAAGCGCTGCGGCACGACTCCGCTGGCCGCCATCACGACGAAGTGGGTGGACGACTGGATCTCCGACATGAAGCGCATCGACAAGCTGGCGCCGACGTCGATACGGGCCAAGGTCGGGGCGCTGGCGCGCTGCACGGACTGGGGCATGCGCAAGGGCCTGCTGACGATGCCCGATCACCCGCTGCGCACGCTGCCCGAGGGCTACGCCCAGTACAGCAAGAACGACGAGGCGCTGGCCGGCGTCAAGCGGGTCGACGTCGAGCGCGACCGGCGGCTGGAAGAAGGCGAGTTCGACAAGGCGCTGGCCAGGATCGAACTGGGCGTGCTGCCGCGCAAGCAGCGCCCGCGGCCGTTGGAGTTCCAGCCGGCGGTGCGCTGCGCCTTCGTGGTGGCCGTCGAGACGGCGATGCGCATGCGCGAGCAGTACACGCTGGAAGTGGATCAGGTGGATCTGGCTCGCTCGACGATCTTCCTGGACAAGACCAAGAATGGCGACAAGCGCCAGGTGCCATTGAGCAGCGTGGCCAAGGCCGAGCTGCAGGCCTACCTGAAGGTTCGGACGCTGCCGGCCGGCGCGCCCGCCAATCTGCTCTACCCGTGGTGGAACGGGGAGTCATCAAAGCGCGAGCTGGCGCGCACCACGCACTTCCTGAGCAAGCTCTACGGCAGCATCTTCGAGACGGAAGGGTTCGGCGACCTGACGTTTCACGACCTGCGGCACGAAGCGACGTCCCGGCTGTTCGAGCGCACCAAGCTAAGCGAGGCGCAGATCATGAAGATCACCGGCCACCGCAGCCACCGGATGATGATGCGCTATGCCAACCTGCGGGGTAGCGACTTGGCCACGCACCTGTGGTGAGCGTCAGGCCGGGGTCGTGGTGCGGCGCCGTGGCTTGGCCTCGGCTGGCTTCAGGGGCGTCCGCATGCGCGCAGCCGTCTCGCGCACGATGGCTTCCTCGATGTGCTTGAGCACGTCGGCGGTCAGCATCACGTAGCTCCGGCCCATCTTGCCGGCGCGCAGTTCGCCGCTGGCGATCTTGTCGAGCACGGTCTGCGGGTGGACTTTCATCAGGTCCGCGGCGCCGGCCACATCGACGGTAGGGGAGTAGGTGCTCATGGGTGTGTCAGCCTTTGGCGCCCGCTGTGGTGGGGGTGTTGGTCATGGTGTTGTGCGTGGCAGGGGGACGGGAATCACGCAGGAACGCCGAGCTCAGCGAGCCGCGCTCGGGCTTCCCGGATTGATCGAGCGCGCCAGCCCGGCGCAAACGGGCGCTCATGCATCTCGCCGTCTGACCACTGGTCGCCGCAGCCAGCGCAGGTCCAGGTTGTGCCGTACCACTCGGCGTGTTCGCCCAGCATCCGGCGCGGACGCTGGCAGGTCGGGCATTCGTTGACCGCAGCGAAGCGGGTGACGGGTGGCGCATGGATGTGCAGGATGCTCATGGGCGTCGGCAGGGGCTAGGAAAGTCAGGCGCCGGGCGCCTGCTCGGGGCGGAAGCTCTTGGTGCCGTAGCCACCAGCGCGCATCGCGGCCAGGATTTCCTCGACGGTCGCCTCCGGCGTCCAGCCGATGACGATCTCAAAGGGCACGCTCTCCCTGCCGAAGCCGCCGTGGCTCTCGCGCACCCGAACCACGGCGCGGCCCTCGCCGTCAAACCTGAAGCCCCCGAAGCGGTACAGGTACTCGTCGCCCTCGGCGAACGCCTCCAACACCTTCTCGTACACGCGGCGCTCGTCCCGCACCAGCAGGGCCGTAGGGTCCATGCCAACAATCGGCACGAACTCCTCGTTGCCGTAGTCGCAGGGCTGGCCGGTGTTGATGTCGCGGATGACGTGCAGGCCCATGGACGGGTCTTTGTGCTCCTCGTAGAAACCCACCTTCCATTGGTCGATGCGGCCGGTCTTGCCGATGACCAGATCGCCCTTGACGGGCTTACGGTAGTAGGCGAAGTGGACGTAGTGGCCGCCGTAGCCGTCGCTGAAGGAATCGGCGTCATGCACGCGGCCGTTGGGGCGTAGGAGCATCGTCGTGCTCAGGCGGTCCACCAGGGTTGTCAGGATGCGTTCGCGGTCGGAGAGTTGTGTCATGGCAATGTCCGGCAATGAAGTATTGAAATCAGGCTGCGCGCTTGATGGTGAACATCAGCGTGCCGTTCTTGAACGACTGGGAGCTGTCGAGCTTGGAGCCTGCGGGCAGCATCAAGCGGGCCGACTCGTTCCACCAATCGACTCGCCAGGCGGTGCCGTTCTTCGGCTCCCGCAAGTCGTCGGCCGACATGCTGGCAAGGGTCTTCTCGGCAGCCACGCGGCGCACGCGCTCAGCGACAGCAGCCTGCTGCCAGGTCTCGTAGCCGTCTGGCCCTTGCACAGCGGCGCGCAGCCGATGAATCTCGGCCCACAGGGCGCCAGCGTCTTCCTCGTTCGGATCCAGGTCAGTCGCCATTGAATTCACCCCATTCCTTCCAGGTCAGCCAGCGGCCGGCCATGTGGCAGTTGAAGAGGTAGCCGCCAGCGGCCACCAGTGCGGTCACGATCAGCAGAACCAGTTCGGTTTTCATGTGCGACCGGCGAACCTTGGATCAGGGGATCGTGCGGCTGGCCGGGATGACAGCGGCGCAGATGAAATCGGCGCGCTTGGTGCCGGTGCCGAACTTGGCGACAGCGGCGCGGCCAGCGGCTTCGCATGCAGCTTGGTCCTTGAAGCCGACAACATTCGTCAGCGCCATGGAATCCTTGTCCGAAATCGCGCCGATGGTCACAAACAGGATCAGGGTGTAGAGCATGGTCAGTCCTTGGTGGTGGGCGTTGTGCCCTGTGAGGGGATTGAAATCATTCGATTTCAGACCGCGTGGACTCCACCAGCGCTTCCGCGTAGTCGAGGACTTCTTGCAAGTCGCGCAAGGTTTCGTGTATTGGCCGCTTGTCATTGGTGAAGAACGCGTCAATGACCCGCTTCAGCTCTTCTTTGCTCATGCCGAACTCCGTTCGATCAGGCTGCGCAGTTCGGGGCAGATGGCGAGGGCCAGACGCTGGCGGTCGCATTCGTCCATCAGGATCGGCTCGCGGCCGTCCATCGCCTTTCCGGTGATGCAGTCAAGGCACGCGTTCCAGCCTTGGGACCAATCGCGCATCACATGGCCAGTCGGGTACGTCGGCTGATAGGGCAGGGCACCCAGAGGCACGACAGGAGGTTGCTTCAGCTTCTCCAGCGCGGCATCGACGGCATCGCTCTGGACGAGTTCGGGCGCATTGCTGCCGGCCGTCATGCCCCATGCGCGTAGGTTCTTCTGAACGTTCTCGTAGCTCATCTCGCTCTCCAGGTTGTGCGTTGAGGTGCATTTATTGTTAAACATTAAATGCGCAACTGCAAGCTGTTTTTGTTAAACATCAAATGCGCTAGACTCTCGCCATGGAAGAGAAGCCGAAGCGCCCTCGCGGCAGACCGCCCGCTCCGCCAGAGTCCGCCCTGACCGCGTTCCTTGGCATGCGCGTCAGCCCGGCCTTGAAAGACAAGGTGGACCACCTGGGCCACGCCTGGGCGCGGGCCGTGCTGGAGAAGGCCAAGCCGCCGAAGGACGGATAGCTCACGGCGCCGTACCTTGTACCGGCACATGGGAAACAGGCCGCGCGCCGTTGAACACGACCGCCTCGCGGTTGCTGACCGAGCCGAAGGGCGGCATGTCCAGCACGGCGACGACCGACCGCTCAACGACAAGCGCAGGGTTCGTGCGCGCGAAGTGCTTCGGCGGCAGCGCGTCTATCTCTTCGGCCGTGAATGGCGCCGTGGTTTGCCGGCGCTGGACATAGGCGCCACGCTTGAACAGCGCAGGGTAGTCGTTCCAGTTGACGCCCTTGGCGTGCAGCATGTCGTGCTTGTCCCGGCCGTTGCGCCCCTGCAGCTCCCGGTGGCTGTAATAGGCCGAGGCCGCCATCGTGATGCTGTTCTTGGTGGCGTCCCACTCGCGCCACAGGAAGCAGTTCGCCCCCTCGGTGCGGTTGGGCACAGACCAGACGCGGGCGTCGAAGGTCGGCAGTCGGTCAGCGTACTGAGGCATGCGCTCCAGCACCAGCCGATAGAAGATCAGCGTCGCCTGGGCAGCGAGCTGGCTGGTCATCTTCGCCACGCGGCCGTCGAACCAGACCTGGCTCTGCATCGTCTCGCTGTGCCAGGCCAGCGTGATTTCGTCGCTCTGCGTGTAGCCCAGGCAGGCGCCGGTGTGGCGCACCAGCTCGACGGTCGTGTCCAGCATGCAGGCCGAGAACGTTGGATCAAACGGGCGATCCATGCCACGCGTGAACGAGTGGAAAGCCCGGCCGTCGATGCGCGCCAGGATGGGCAGCAGTGGCATGAGGCGCCGGCCGGCTTCCGCCGACTCGTACAGCTTCATGCGGTCGCCAAGATCGTCATTCATGGGTGATCCTTTACTGCGGGGGCTTGGACGGCAGCCTCGAATCGGCCCCATGCCTTGTCCACCATCGGCTGGAGCAGCGACGACATCCGCTCCCGCACCTCGGCCATCGCGTCGGCATGGCCGTAGTTGCTCGTCCACTCGTGGCGGTCGGTGCCCAGCACCTCGTCAAGCAGGGCGTCGATGTAGTCGCTGGCGGCGTCACGCTCTTCCAGGACCTGCATCAGCGCCTTGTCGTCAGGTGCAGGCGCGGGGGCTTGGGCGGCGGCCTCGGCCACGCGGGCGGCGAAGTAGCGGTCGAGCCACTTCTTGAGCCGATCCATCATGCGCTGCGGGCCGAAGGCTACGTCTTCCGGGTAGCCGGGCTCCCACTCCAGGCGCAGCGGCGTCCAGTCAGCCGGGATCGCGGTCTTGCCGTCCTCCAGCAGCTTGTAGCCGTCAGGCGCGGCGGCTTGGGAGTCGCCGCTGTTTCTGACCTTGAGCACGTCTTCGAGGGATTCGGCCAGCGAGAACAGCGGCGCCACGAAGCCGGTTCCGTACTCGCAGATTTCGTTCACGAAAGCCGCGCGCTCGTCGGGCGTCAGGCCGCGCCATTCGGGGGCCGTCCCCTTGGGCTGGGGATGGGCAGCGTCGGCAGGTTGGCGAACCGATGGCAGCGGGCCGCAGCCAGGCAGCGTCAGGCCGCCCGGCAGGACATGCACCTCGGTGCGGATGCGTTCGGCGATTTCCTCGCAGGCGAGCTGGTAGCCCGCATGCAGCGGCGTCGGCATGTCCACGTCAGCGCCGCCGATAGGCAGCGCGGCGACATCGGCAACGATCCGCAGCGCGCGGTGCACCTCCAGCGCCGAGGCGAACTCGATGGCCTGCTCATCGGTCAGCGAATCCCCCTCTGCTGGGGCTCGCATCTCTTCGTCCAGCCGGGTCAGGTCGGCCAGGCCGGCGCGGCGGGGATCGGGCTGGGCGGCAAGGGCGGCGCGGACCTTCCCCAAGTCGTCGCTGTGGGCGTAGATCGTGGCCGTCGAGTCGCTGTCGAGCTGGATGTCGGCGACCATCATGCCGGCGCCCCATTCGACAAAGCGCGGGGCGGCAGTCCAGGTCAGCTCTGCACCCTCAGGGGCTTGGATCGCGCGCAACCGGGCAATCTCGGCCAGGACCGCCTTCGGCGACATGACCTGCAGGCCCAGGGCGTCGGTGACGTTGGAGCCGAACGTCACCCACTCGCTGACGCAGCCTTTCGACGACGCCAAGTCGCGAGACAGCGCACCGGCGCGGCCCTCGGTCTCGAACAGTTGACGGCCCGTGATTTGCAGCTGCTCGGCAGCTTCATCCAGCAGCTGGGCGATGTCGTCGGCCGTCTCGGCTCGGCACAGGTCGGCCTCATCGCGCAGGCGCTGGACCAGCGACTGTGCAGGCTGGGGGGATTGGATTTGTTCGGTGGTCATCGCAGTCAGTCTTCCTTCGCCTCGCAGGCGCTCTCAACCTCGTCCTCATCCATGTCCACATCCAGGGTGGTTCGGCCGCAGTACATCGCCAGCAGCAAGCCGTCGAAGTCGCCCACGACGGCCGGAGTGGACTTCGGGGTGATGTCGTGGCCGCTCAGCTTGAGGGCGTAGATCGCCCCGTCGCCCGTGAAAGCGAGGCGTATGTCGGCGTGGTAGGTGTCCCGCGTGTTGGGATCCGAGTCCAGATACAAATGCCCGCCGCCGCTGCTGTACTGGGACGGCTCGAAGCGTGCGTAGAACCGCTCGTGGTCGTCTTTGTGGAGGCCGCCTCGGGCCTGCTCCAGCAGCTCCGACAGCTTGATGCGAGCAGGCACCTCCGGCATCACCGACTGTGCGACCCGCTCCAGCGCGGTCTTCAGGGCCGCCGCGTTGGCGCCATCGACAGCATTGCTGACCGCGATGTTCAGCATGTGCTGGAACTTCGCCACGTCGTGCACGCGCAGGCCGTGCGGCAGCGCTTCGGAGAGCTGCTGCGTCAGAAGCTTGCGGAACTCGCTGCGGTAGCCGGTGGCCTCCTCCAGGGAGTCCTTTAGGGCCTTGGTGATGGCGCCATCCAGCAGCGGCTGGATGCGCTCGGGCGCCACGGCCGCAGCCACGATGCCCTCGATGTCGATCTGGAAGTTGAAGTTCATGTCAGTTTCCTTGTGCTCGCGGAGGGGATGGGTTTCAGGCCTCTGCCGGCTCTGCATCGGCGTTGACGCGGCTGATCGCGGTGCCGGCCAGGTCGTCAGCCTTCGCCTCGTTGTCCTTCTGAGCGGCTGCTTCAGCAGCGGCGCGTTCGCGCTCCACGGCGCCACGTAGCATGAGCGGAACCGGCGCTGATGCCATGCTCGTGTCCTGATCGCGCAGCGACATCGTCACGGCCATCAACTCCGACTCCGCGGCGAAGCGAGTGATGAGCATCCCGTCCGGCGTGGTCCAGTGGAAGAGCGGCGCCGTCGTCCGGCTGCTCAGGTCCGCGCCCAGCTTGTCCAGCACGCCCAGGTACTTCGGGTTGAACGGGCCTTGGCAGCCGGGGCGCAACTCGCCGAGGGCCGGTGCCAGCACGCGCAGCACCTTCGGGTATTCGACCGCTTCGATGGTCGGAGGGCCTGGCTGTACATGCATCTCTTCCAGCAGCGCCGACAGCACGCGGATGCGGCCGTCCTGAATGACGACGCGGGAGTCCGGGCGGTTGCGGCAGTCGCGCGCAGACGCCGCGAGCTTGGAACTGCAGGTCAGCGTCTGCGGGCCCGGCGTGCGGCCGTTGGCATCAAACGCCACGCCGAGCTGATGGCCGTTCGTGGCGACGATCAGAACGCCAGAACCACACGGGTGCGGCATCAAGTGCACGCCGTTGAGATACCAGCGGATGTCCTGCTTGGCACGGAAGACGGCGACGGCACCGAACAGGCGCGCGTCCACCGCCGTGGTGATGTCTTCGGGCAAGTCGATGGCGGGAGTGGTGGTCTTGGTCATTGCGTTTGCTTCGCGGGTTGAGGTTGCTGCTCGCGCTTGGCGAGGTCTGCGGCCAGGGCATCCCAGGGGATGGCCGGCGTTTCTTGATCGGGTTTTGATTGCCAGGGCCGGGCCTGGGCGCGCTGGCGAAGGCGACGGCTAGCCATGGACGGGCTCCGTCTTCGCCTCTGCCGCCTTGCTGCGGACCGCCTTGGCGTACTCACGAGCGTTGGCCCCGATGTTGTTGAGGCTGCTGCGCCGGCCGTTGGTCAGCGTCACGGAATCGAAGGCGCGGGCGAGTGCGTCGGCGCGGGTTTCAAGGCAGTGCTCAACCGTGCCCTCGAAGGACCGGCCGAAGCGCTCGGTGAACCATGCGTCATGGCCGCCGAAGATGAAAACCGGAACGCCGTTGGCACGGTCAGCGCCCAGCGGATCGGCGCCGTACTTGCCGGCCCCCAGCACGCAGACCATGACTGCCGCGATCTCAAGGTCATCGGCCTCGAAGTGGTAGGCGTCGCTCGGGTTGATGAGGTTGAACTTCATGGCGCGTTTCCTTCCACCGGCTTCGCAGCGTTGAGCAGGCCCTGACGCTCCAGTAACGCCATCAGGTAGGCGATGTGGTCGCGACCCTTCACGACGAAGATGGCGCGCTCGGTGTCCGCGGCGCTGCTGCCGTCCATGAAGACGCTCACGGCGTCGGTGTCCTTCTCGGCGGCGTCCAGCAGGTTGACCACGCGGGCGCGGTTGTTGTGGATGGATGTGGCCTTGTTGCGGGCGGTGTCGGTGCTCATGTCAGGCTGCCTGCTGCAGCTCTTCAGCCTTCGCCGCGAAGTGCTTGCTGGCCTTGATGCAGAGGGCGCGGGCGTCCGACTGGCGGTAGAACTTCATGCCGCGCTCGACGCGGAACTGGAAGCCCTCCTGGGCGATGCCTTCGGCGGTGATCGTGTAGGGCGCAATCAGCGCCTGGATCTCGCCGAGGCGGACGGTGTAGGGCTCGGCCATGGTGGTCGCGACAGTGCGGCGGAAGGCGCGCACCTCGGGGGCTGGTGCCACAGAAGGGGCCGCGTCGGCGGCTTGCCCAGCGCCCATAGAGCCGACGCTCGGGCTGGTGATGACAGGAGCATCCCGGTCGGTAGCGTCGGGCGTGCTTGCCTCTGCCTTCAAAACCTGTTGGGAGTCCTGCGCTGCGATGTTCTTGGCGGCCAGGTCGGCGGAGGCTTGGCGCTCCAGGCGGGCGGCCTCGTCGGCGCGGGCCTGTGCCTCGACCGCCTCGCGCTGGCGCTGCGCTGCGGCCTCGCGCTCCAGCCGCGCCACTTCCTCGGCCCGGATGCGCTCGCGCTCTGCCTCGATGCGCTGCCGTGCGACGGCCCGGCGGCTGGTCACGAGGTTGGCGAAGTCCTCGGCCGGCTTGGTGCACACCGCTGGGAAGTCGGGAAAGAGCCCGGCCGCGTCAGCATCGTTCATCGCCTTGCGGTTGGCGTCGATCAGGTCGGCGACGCGGTTCAGCTCGATCTTGACCCGCGCCAGTTCGGTGCTGATCGCGTCTTCCATGCTGGCCAGGCTGCGCTTGTTCTTGATGGCACCCGGGAAGTCAGACGGAACGGAGAAGGACACGCCGACGCGGGCATGCAAGGCGGCGTAATGCTGCTGGGCCGCCTTCTGGCCGTCCGACACGATCTCGGCCTTGCGGCGCTCCTTCTCGCTGGCCAGCAGCTTCTCTGCCATCAGACGGTTTGTGCGGACCAGCGCGGCCAGCATGTCCTTCGTCTTCTTGGCGGTGTCGACGGTCTGGATCTGCGCCAGCATCTGCGTCTCGGCGGCGTCCAGCGCGGCCTCGGCGCCCTTCATGGCCTTGATCTGCAGGTCCAGGTCAGCGAAGTCCTGATCGGTCTTCGGCTCACGGATAAGGCGGTGCTCCAGGAAGTCGCGCAGCGCGGTCTCGAACGCGCCGAAGTTCGCCGTGATGGCGATCTCGCCGGTGACCTTGACCAGCACGGCGGGCAGGGCCTGCACCGGCTCGGCGACCACGGCAGGCACGACCTCGGCGGGCTGGTAGGCGGCTACGTCGGCCTCGAACTGGGCCCAGCCGGCCACGATGCGGGCGCGCAGCTCCAGGTTCGGCGTGTACCAGCAGTGGCGCTCTTCGACGAGGTTGCCCTCGTCGTCGAACTGGGCCGCGACGAACAGTGTCCTCTCGCACGTATCGTTCACGGCGTGCTGCTGTTCCATCTGGACCTGATAGTCAAGCGGCAGGTCAGCGCCGGTGCAGCCTGGCACCATCGCTTCACGCAGGCGCTTGTTCAGGCGCTTGCACTCGAAGCTCTGGTCATAGAGGAACGTCAGGCCGTCGAAGCTGGCCGACAACGGGCCGTTGGTCCCAACGACGGGCGACAGGTCCTCGCCGATGATCTCTTCGGCGATGGGACGGGCCAGCGCTTCGGTACGGTGGCCGTCGTCAAACAGCCGCTGTGTCTGCGCGTCGACCTCCTCGGTGAGGCCGGTCGCGACTTCCTTGAGCAGCTGCGCGCGGGTCTTGTACGGCGAGCAGCCCATCATGGCCGGCGCGTCGCTGGCGTTGAAGTGGTTCAAGCGGTGGGCATGCCATTCGGGCGTGCCCTGGGTCAGCTGGACGATGTTCATTCGGCGGCCTCGGTGGCTTCGGTGGCGGGGGACTCCTCGCGCTTGAGCGCGTTGATCTGGGCTGTCTGCTCGGGCGTCAGGGCGCCGCGCGCCAGCGCCCAGCCCAGGATGTCGTTCGTGGTCTTGATGCCCTCGGCGACAGCGCGGGTCCAGCGGGGCATTTGCTCGGCGAACTTGTCGTCGGGCCAGGTCGCGGGCGGCGGGGGCGGGGGTGGCGATCCAACAACCTCTGCCGCTCCCATGTGCTTCGGCTCGGCCTGCGCGTCCAGCGCCTTCCCTTCCATCTCTTCGGCCGTGGGCGTAGAGCCGACCTCGGGGAACGCCTTGCGCAGGGCCTGGGCTTCGGCGCACTTGGCCAGCTGGCCGCGCGGGCGCTTCGACCACATGGCATTGGGCGCGATGCTCTTTTCCTTGCCGCCCTTGATCGCGTAGTTCTCCGTCCAGTACTCGACGGCCGTGAACGTGGCGACCTGGCCGCTGGGCAGCAGGCGCTTGACGGTGACCTTGCACCAGTCGGGATACGTGACGGTCTGGCCGCCGATCTCTTCCGTCAGCATCGGCCCGAACTCGGGCTCGCTGATGCCGGCCATCTGGTTGGAGCGGCTGGCCTGCGTGCGGTAGAGGCCGACGCCGGGCATGACCACATCACGCATCTGCCCGGCCTTGCTGTCCCACATGGGGACGATGTGGACCGGCTTCTGCATGGGGTCCAGGCCGGCCGCCTTGCAGTAGCCTAGGACCATGCGGATGCTGCCGTGGTTCGCACCGGGGTAGAGGCTGCTGCTGAGCACGTCCAGCAGCTCGGGCTCGGACAGCGCGAGCGCGCCGCCTTCTTGTCGGGTGATTGCGTTCATGTGGTTGTCCAGTTAGGAAAAGACGCCGACCTGCCACAGGAAGGCGGTCAGTGCGGCAATGGCGATGACGGCGAAGTCAGCGAGTCGCCCGTGGTTGTGCGGACTCATCGCGCTGCCGCCTTCAACGCATCCGCGATCAGGCACAAAGCCCAGGTCGCAATGCAGGTGGACAGCAGGTAGATGACCGTCAGCAGGTAGGCCTCGGCCGGCGACAGGTCGTCGGGCCGGTCGTCATCGGCGCCAAGCTCAGTGCATGCCTCGGCCGGCGCGGGCTGGACCTCGGGCGAGCAGCGGCGGGCCGGCCAGCCTTGCTCGGGGCGGCCTTGCGGCGCGATCCAGGGCCGGTCAGGCGGCAGCGGCAGGGCGCGGTGGGCGGTCATGCGGCGGGCGTTCACGACAGCCTCCAAGCAATGACACCGGCATGGACCGCGCAGGCCGCAGCCGCAAGCCATGCAACGCGCGTGACGGCCCCGGAATGCTTGCCGTACAGGTTCCGGCCGGCCCAGCGAGCCACGAAGCAGGAGGCCACAGCAGCCAGCGTGGCGAGGATGAGGTAGACGGCGGGGCTCATGCGGCACCTCGCGCGGCGTCGACAGCAGCCTGCAGCCGGTCGCGCAGGCCCTGGTCGCGGAAGCTGACGGCGAAGCTGGCCAGCGTCTCCACAACCAAGTCCCGCAGCTCGCCGGCTTCCGCCTTGGCCCGCGCGTGGCCGAGCTTGTAGGCCTCGTCCTGGATGCGGATGACCGCGTCGCCAACCGTGTCGGTGAACCGGTTGTGCTCGTGGACCATGGCTTCGTGGTCCGCGACGTTGTGCCGGAGGCCGCTCATGCCGCTGCTCCCGCGTAGTTGTGCGTGTCGTCCTGCCCGGCGACCCATTCGGATTCCAGGACCACCGGGGCGACGGCCTGGGCGGGGCCGCTCTGCAGCTGCGATTCGAGGTTGCGCACGCGCAGCTTGGCGGCGGCGACGTCGGGGTCCATCAGGAACGCGTCGAGGCGCAGGCTCGCGGCCCTGCAGTTGTGCCGGGCGGTGTGGCGCCCAGGCTCGCAGGCCAGTGCGCGCTCCACATCCGCCTGGCGAAGCAAGCCGCCACGGCGCTCCAGCAGTTCCGCCAAGTCGCGACGGGCGTCCTGAAGGTGCAGCTCAATGACTGCCCGGCCGCCGAGGGTCTGGCCGCTGCGGGCCGCGCTCTGTGCTTGCATTCCCTGCCTCGCTGCCCCCGCCGTTTGGCGTTGTCTTGGGGCTTGGCTGCATATTAGGCGACGCCTTATCAATGCGTCAATAGGCGTAGCCTTATTTTTGTGAGGCAGATGCAAAAAAGCCCGCACTGGGCGGGCTTGACAGGGGGCAGGGGGCGGTTACAGCGGCTTCCGCGCTTTGGCCCGATCCTCGGCAGCTCGTTTCACTTCATCGGCAGCAGCGCGGGACCGGAATTCGACTGAGCAGTTCTCATTTTGCAGCGGCCCGCAAGCCAGCCGAATTTCCAGGTCGGCTGTGTTCCACGTCGCGCCCGTGGCGACACCAATAGCTGGCAGGTTAGTCCACTCTGGAAGCCCAAAGCGGCCTGTCACCGACTGTGCGATAGCGTGCTTCTCCGTGTTTGGGATCATGAAGACTTCCAACGATTCCACCGTGCGGCGACTGCTTAGGATCAGCTTAATCCCTCCCTGCGATGCCCATTCCGGCAATTCGTCCGCGCCGGGCAACCCGACCTTCACGACAGACCCGCCGCTCTTGACCACGAAAGGCTTTTCATGCGTGCACATGCGCTTCACAGTCCGCAAATCACGCGGACACGAGGACAATTGCGGAAGCGGGCGCCCGGCAATCTCTACCCCTAGCACTGTCACTGGGGCTGCTTGGCCGGATGTGGCGAACACGGCAAGCAACACGGTTGCGGCAGCCTTCATCATTCCTCCCCAAAAACACGTTTCAAAGTCCCATGGAACAGCGTGGCCGCCATGGCTGTAGCCCAGGCTGGATTGCGATGGGCCTCCCCGCAAGAGCTGTAGAAGAACTCGCGGTTTGCGGCCATGACGGTGTAGCTGATGCCGATGATCTTCCCCGCCTCAGCCTGGCTTAGCAGCTCGCGCAGGCACTCGACGGTTTCGTGGCTGACGCTCTGCCGAAGGTGCAAGAGCCGGAACGGTCTGGCGCGCTTCATTGGTCCGTCCCCTCCGTCCCCGTCCCCGCTTCGCCCTGTTTGCGGTCCAACGGCGATCTGTTCGTCCGCTGCGGGTCTGTGCGCCTGTCGTTGCTGATCCATCCTGATCCCTCCCTTTTGCCTCCCCCTAGACCTTGGGGGCTGGTCGAATCATCAGGGGCGGGGTGGCTCATAGGCTGATCCAGCGCAGAACCGGCAGGGCGTAACTTTTCACCGACTTCGGCCCCTAACAGGCGCGCCAACTCGCGCTGATTTCTGGTGTCACCGCGCCGCATTGCCATCTTGTGGAGCAGGTCGGCAACGTCCTGGCGCACCTCGGGCGGCATGTCCGCGGCCAGGGCGTCGCCGAGAGCTGCAAGGGCTGCTTCAACCGCGATGACGGCGGCCGCAGGCTGTTCAGGCGGCGGCTCTGAGGCGAAGGACGCAAGGCCCCAATGGCTCGGGCCGGCTACATCGGCGAAGTAGGCCCACAGCTTTGGCAGCTTCGCCTTGTCGATGGTGCCTTTGTTCACCCAGTCCTGCACGGATGGCGCCTTCACCCCGAAGTCTTCCGCCAGCTTTGCCTTGGAGATCTTCTTGAGCACGCGCGCAGCCTCGATGGCTGCTCCAAGGTCTTTGCCTGTAAGCATTGCCTTATGTTCGGTTGACGGCGCCTCATTAGGCAATTCCGTTGACAAAGTAAGGCGGCGCCTTATACTGGCCGCATGGACACCCCGAACACACCTATCGCCCGAGCATGCAAGCACCTCGGTGGCCAGGGGGCAGTGGCCCGACTGCTGGGCTTGAAGCCCCCGACCGTCAACGAGTGGTGTACCGGCAAGCGGAAGGTTCCAGCCGAGCGCTGCATTCAGATCGAACAACTCACCGATGGTGCCGTGCGCTGCGAGGAGTTGCTGCCGGATTTCCCTTGGGCCGCGTTTCGCAACCAGCGCATCGCCGCGAAGCCCGTCAAGCCCGCTCGCCGCGTTGCGGCAGGGCAGGGGGCATAGGCCATGGAACTCGTCACCCAAGCCCCGACGATGACCAGCCGCGAGATCGCGGAGTTGGTCAAGACCTCGCACGACAGCGTGCTGAAGACCGTGCGCGCCCTGATCGAGCGGGGTGTCGTTTCTGGAAACGAGACCCCCTACACGCATCCTCAGAACGGCCAGACGTACAGCGAGTTCCGGCTGAACTACCGCGACACGATGGTTGTGGCCTCGGGGTACAGCGTCGAGCTGCGCGCCAAGGTGATTGACCGCTGGCAGGAACTCGAAGCCCAGGGCGCGCCCACCTTCCAAGTCCCTACATCCCTGGCCGGCGCGCTGCGCCTCGCTGCCGAGCAGGCCGAACGCATTGAGCAGCAGCAAGCCCAAATCGAAGCCGCCGCGCCGGCCGTGGCCTTTGTCGACCGCTTTGTTCAAGCTGATGGCCTGAAGGGCTTCCGCGAGACCTGCAAGCTGCTGAAGGCCAACGAGGCTCGGTTTACCGAGTTCGTGCTGGCCAAGAAGATCATGTATCGGCTGGCGGGCAAGCTGACTGCGCACCAGCAGCACATTGACGCCGGCCGGTTTGTGGTTCGGGCTGGCGTGGCAACCGCCACCGAGCATGCCTTCACGACCACCAAGTTCACGGCCAAGGGTGTGAACTGGATTGCTGGCGAGTGGGCGAAGCATTGCCTCGCGGCTGAAGCTGTGGAGGCCTGAGATGCAGACCCAAGCACTCCACCCGGAAAACCGTGCGCTGGCCGCGCAGATCAGCGCTTTAGCTGCTGCCGAAGCATCACCAGCTTTTCCGCCAGCACCTTCTGCCTTGCGTCGAAGCTGGCTCGTGACTGCTCTGGCAAGCCTTCGCGCTTGGTTGGTGACATCGCGATGAAGCGGTCGTGCACGCCATTGAACGTGGCTGGCGCGTGCATGCGCAGAGCCAACAGCAGCGCGTCGAGCATCAAGTCGTCTGCGATGTCGCGTCCGAATCGTTCCAGGTCTTCCATGGGCGCCCTCCTTGGGCTCGTAGTCGTAGGGACCGCGAGCGTAAACCGGGGCAGGGCGCCCACCCTTCTCCCTGTATCCATCACGACCGGGCTGGCCGCAACCAGCGCGACCGGCGTGATGGCCTGTCCCTCGGGCCTGACCGCCCGGGGGATTTCTTTGGCTGGTCACTTCGCGCACAGCCCCGCCTTCCTTGCCTGCTCGCGCAGCTTGCCGGCGAGGTCCACCTGGGCCCGTCCTTCGACCTTCATGCAAGGCAAGGCCATGTGTGCCCGGCCGCCGCGTTCGAGGTCGTCGATCAGGTCGTTGACGCAGCGGGACAGGACGGCGCGCAGGGAGCGCTTGGCCAGTTTGTGCGGGTCGTTCTTCGGCATCAGTTCTTCCTCAGCGTTTTCTGGTGGGCGCCTGCCCGTAGGCCCTGCGAAGGCCGACTCCCCCGTCAAGGGGCAAGCGGATACGGGCGCCCACCTGAGTGCGTTTTCTTCAACTGCGATGGGAGTCGCTATGCAAACCATGGATCGAAGTTTTGTCCGCAGCCAATGGAAAGATCGAGACAGACCTGGAAAGGATTCGACAGATCAGGGTGATCTCGCCCTCATCGGCGAGGTTCCTTCCTGCGCGCCGGTGGCGGCCGACCTGTCGTTCATCAGCGTCACGACCAGCGTGGGCGCCATGCGCTACGCCGTGCAGCGCAGCGGCAGCGATGACTTCGAAGTCGCCGACTACGTGGGCATCTCGCACAGCTACATGTGCAAGGTGTTGAAGGGGACGGCCGGCCTGCATGGCCCGCGCCTCGTCAAGTTCATGCGCGGCACCAAGAGCCTCGCGCCGCTGCAGTGGCTGGCAGAGCAGATGGGGTGCGACGTGGTGCTGCGCGACCGCCGGGCGGCCGAGGTCGCCGAGTTGACCCAGCGCCTGCGTGAGCTTCAGGGCCGAGCGGCCTGAAAGAGCGAAGACCCAAGCGCGCGGGAACGTGCTGGGCCTTCTGAGCAAGTCAAAACCTAGGGGATCGAAATGCCTGAACTGATTGTCTCAAGAAACACCGTCGCCACCCTCTACGCAGACGCCAGCAAGGAGATGACCCACGACGACGCAGTCCTTCACGTCGCCGGCATCACCGGCCAGACGCCGGAAACAGTGGAAGGCGTCATCTGGGCGCGCGAATCGAATCACACGGCGGCGATGGAGTGCGGAGCGTGAGCGACTACACGGCGTTCCTCCGCCAGAAGATCAAGCTCGCCCAGTTCAAGGGCTTCGAGGTCGACCCGGCCGAGCTGAACCCCAAGCTGAAGCCGCACACGGCCGACATCGTGCGCTGGGCGCTGTTGGGCGGCCAACGCGCCATCTTCGCCAGCTTCGGCCTGCACAAGACCGTGACGGCGCTGGAGATCATGCGGCTGATCGGCAAGCGCCGCGCCGGCGTACGCGCCATCGTCTGCCCGCTGGGCGTGCGCCGCGAGTTCATCGACCAGGCCGCGCAGCACTTCACCGGCGAGTTCGCGCTGGACGTGCGCTTCGTGAACCGCGACAGCCAGATAGACGACGACCGCACGATCTACCTGACGAACTACGAAGCGGTGCGCGAGGGCAACGTCAACCCGTCGCGCTGGCTGGCCAGCAACCTGGACGAAGCGAGCGTCTTGCGCAGCTACGGCAGCAAGACCTATCAGGAGTTCCTGCCCGCCTTCCAGCCGGTCGAGTTCAAGTTCGTGGCCACGGCCACGCCGAGCCCGAACCGCTTCAAGGAGCTGATTCACTACGCGGGTTACCTCGGCGTGATGGACACGGGCCAGGCGCTGACGCGGTTCTTCCAGCGCGACAGCGAGAAGGCCGGCAACCTGACCCTCTATCCGCACAAGGAGCAGGAGTTCTGGTTGTGGGTCGCGAGCTGGGCCGTCTTCATCCAGCGCCCGAGCGACCTGGGCCACAGCGATGACGGATATGTCCTGCCCGAGCTCGATGTCCGGTACCACGAGGTGCCGAGCGACTACAGCAAGGCCGGCGAGGAGCGCGACGGCCAGGCTCTGATGTTCACAGACCCGGCCCTAGGCCTGAGCGCCGCGGCGGCCGAGAAGCGCGACAGCATGCCGGCGCGCGTCGCCAAGGTGGCCGAGATCCTGGCCGCTGATCCTGCTGACCACTTCGTTGTGTGGCACGACCTGGAGGCCGAGCGCCACGCCCTGCAGGCGGCTATCCCCGAGGCCGTCAGCGTGTGGGGCAACCAGGACCTGACCGAGCGCGAGGACCGTATTGCCGACTTCGGCGACGGCAAGTTCCGCGTCCTGTCCACCAAGCCGGTCATCGCCGGCAGCGGCTGCAACTTCCAGCGCCATTGCCACCGCGAGGTCTTCGCCGGCATCGGCTTCAAGTTCAACGACTTCATTCAGTCCGTGCACCGGGTCCAGCGCTTCGGCCAGGCCCACCCGGTACGCATCGACATCGTCCACACCGAGGCAGAGCGCGAAGTCCTGCGCGAGCTGCTGGCGAAGTGGGCTCAACACGACGAGACCCAGACGACCATGACCGAGATCATCCGCAAGTTCGGGCTGAGCCAGCTGGCCATGCAGGAGACGCTGGCGCGCAGCCTGGGCGTCGAGCGCGTCGTCGTCAGCGGCGACCGCTTCACCGTGGCGAACAACGACTGCGTCGAGGAGGCCAAGGCCCAGCCCGACAACTCGGTCGACCTGATCGTCACGAGCATCCCGTTCGCCAACCATTACGAGTACAGCCCCAGCTACAACGACTTCGGCCACACCGAGGACAACGCGCAGTTCTGGGCGCAGATGGACTTCCTCACGCCCGAGCTGCTGCGCATCCTGAAGCCCGGCCGCATCGCTGCGATCCACGTCAAGGACCGCATCGACTTCGGCAACGTGACCGGCAAGGGCCTGCCCACCGTCAGCCCGTTTCACGCCGAGACGCTGGCGCACTACGCCGGCATTCGCTCGATGGGCTTGCCCGGCCATGGCTTCGATTACCTCGGGATGATCACCGTCGTCACGGACGTGGTGCGCGAGAACAACCAGACCTACCGCCTCGGCTACACGGAGATGCGCAAGGACGGCTCCAAGATGGGCTGCGGCTCGCCTGAGTACATCCTGCTGTTCCACAAGCCGCAGACCGACCGCTCCAAGGGCTACGCCGACAGCCGAATCAGCAAGCGCATCGAGGACTACAGCCTCGCACGCTGGCAGGTCGATGCGCATGCCTACTGGCGTTCCAGCGGCAACCGCCTGCTGACCGTCGACGAGCTGGCCAGCCTCGGCCCGGACAAGCTGGCGAAGCTGTTCACGGACTACAGCCTGACCAAGGTCTACGACTTCGAGGCCCATGTCCAGATCGGGCACGCGCTGGAGCTGCGCGGCGCGCTGCCGTCGACCTTCATGAGCCTGGCCCCGGGGTCGTGGCACCCGGACGTGTGGCATGACGTGACGCGCATGCTGACGCTCAACAGTGAGCAGAGCCGGCGCGCAGTCGAGAAGCACGTCTGCCCGCTCCAGTTCGACATCGTCGACCGGCTCATCGAGCGCTACAGCAACAAGGGCGAGCGCGTCTATGACCCATTCTGCGGCCTTGGCACCGTGCCCTACCGGGCAATCCTGAAGGGCCGCACCGGCGGCGGCAGCGAGCTCAACCCGAACTACTTCACCGACCAGGTGCATTACCTGCGTGCGGCCGAGCGCGAGATCTCGATGCCCAGCCTGTTCGACGCTTTCGAGCTGGAGGCGGCCTGATGCGCGCGCCCACCGAGCCCACCGACGCGCCGCTGGTCATCCCGGCACGGCCGGCACCTGCGCCGGTACCGGCACCGGCAACACCTGACCCAGCGCGTCACTTCGAACTGGGCAACTGGGGCGCGACGCTGCCTGAGGGTCTGGCTGAGAAGCCCGCCGCGCCGGCGCCGGCTGACGACCTCGGCCCTCCCATCATCTTCTGAGGCTGGCATGGAACAGAGCACCCTAGACCTCCGCCCGCCGGACCTCGCCACCGCTAAGGCCGTGGGTCATGTGGCTCAGCAGCTGGCCACCGCGCGCGCCGAGCGCGACGTCACCGACTTCCGCTCGCGTGCCGAGGCGGCCGTCCTGGAGCGCTTGCAGGCGGGCAAGGCCAGCGCGGAGGACCTGACCGACTACGTCCGGTCCTGTGGCATCCCGTTCAAGGACGGTCGCGCCATGGGGAACGTCTACAAGACGATGAAGGACCGCGGGCTGATCCGCATCGCCGGTGCCTGCTTGCGCAAGCACGGGAACGGGACCAGCGGCGGGCACATCTGGGAGCGCTGCTCTTGACCGAGCCATTGACTCCTGCCAACTGCGACCTGACGGACTTCGCCTTCATGCCGCTGGACGTGGCGCGCCTGCGCGACTCCGAGTTGGCCTCGAACGAGACGCCCGAGGCCTGCTGGGCAGCCGTGTTGCTGTGGGCGGCCTCATGGCACCAGGTGCCAGCCGCTTCGATGCCGAAGGATGACAAGTGGATTGCCAAGACCGCCGGCTACGCGCTGCGGGGCAAGATCGACAAGGCCTGGACCGGCGTGCGCCCAGGCGCCATGCGAGGCTGGATCGAATGCGCCGATGGCCGCCTGTATCACCCTGTCGTGGCCGAGAAGGCTCGCGAGGCGTGGCAGGCGAAGCTGAAGCAGCGCTGGGGCACCGAGTGCGCGCGTATCAAGAAGCACAACGACCGCCACGAGGGAGCAAACGTTCACAAGCCCACCTTTGAAGAGTGGTTTGCCGCAGGCTGTCCCCAAGGACAACCGCTCTTTGTCCCTGGGGACAAAACGGACCCGAGCAAGGGACAAGGCGGGGAAACGAACTCCAAGAGACAGGGAGAGGGACAGGGACAGGGAGATAAAGATTCCGTTCCTACCGGAACGGGCGGCGAGCCGCCTGTGGACAAGTCCCCGTCTGAACTCACGAAGGCTGAGCTTTGGCGTGCCGGCAAGTCGCTGCTCGCTGAGCAGGGCCTGCCGGTGGCGCAGTGCGGGTCATTCGTCGGGAAGCTGGTCACCGACTACGGGGACGACATCGTCATCGCCGCAGTGCGGGCAGCCGTCACGGCGACACCGGCCGACGCCAAGGAATACCTCAAGGCCACCTGCCAGCGCCTGAAGGGCGAGCGCAAGGACGCCCCGCCACCGGTCACCGTAGCGAGCAATGCCGCCGACATCACCAAGGCCCAGCAGGCAGCCGAAGCGGCCCGACTCGCTGACCCCGTGGCCAAAGCCGCAGCCGACCTTGCCCGCATCGAGGCAATGAAGAAGCTGGGCCGTCCCGTCAACGAAGGAGCAACTGCATGACGAACACCGCATGCATGGGCGGCTGGTGCGAGAAGCGCGACCGCTGCGGTCACTTCCACGCAGCGAGCCCAGATCAACAACCCAAAGAGCGCCTGTGCCCTCGCGGCCGCGATGGCGCTGCGCAGATGGAGTCAGCCGATATGACACGCGTTCGTTTTTCCATTGCTGCCCGCGTCGAGCAAGTCCGGGCCGTACTGCGGCCGCACGGCATCACGCAGGCTGAGATCGGCGCTGCGCTGGCCGTCAACGCTACTTCGCGCATGGTCAAGATCCTGCATGCCGCGGTGGCCGCTGGTGCTGCCTTCTCGACGCGCGCTCGGGTGTCGTCGGTCATCAAGGTCCCCGAAATGGTCTTCTTTCCGACCGCTGCTGACCGCGACGCTTTCCGGGCCGTGTACGACGTTGAGATGGCCGCGCGCAAGAAGGCGCGGGATGTCGAGCGGGCTCAGAAGAAGTACCTGCGCAATCGCAGCGCCGAGGTGGCCAAGCGCTCAGCGGCGCGCGCGGAAGCCAGGGAGCAGCGCGAAGCCAACGCGATTGCAGCGGCCATTGCACGCCGAGACAAGCTCTGTCTTGCGCTGGCCGAAGCTGAGCAGCGCCAGCAGCGCGCTCGGTTGAACCAGGAGGCTCGGGAGGCCAAGAAGGACCGCGCCAAGGTCGAGGTGAACAAGACTGTTCGCCGCCTGAAGGTCGAAACGAAGGCAGTGGCCGAGACGCCGATGAAGAAGGGGACGACGGTCGCGGCAGGGCCGAATAGCCGCGGCCCGGCGCACCTGGACGGCGAGCTCGACCTAAGCCAAGCCAAGATCACGCGCGCCCCGACGCCGCCTGGTCGGTACGACGTCGATAACGCGCCCCGCGTGGTGTCATCCGGTGGCTGCCGCAAGTGGGCAGAGGCGGTGGCGGCATGAGCACACCAGAGACCATCGCCCTCAACCGCGCCCAGCGCCGCGCGATGGAGAAGGCCTCGCGCCGGCCGCCGAAGCCGAAGCGCGCCGACAGTGTGGACGCTGTGGGCTTTGCGATCAGAAGGGCCCAGCGCGCAATCCAGCCGGTCTCAGCCGACCAGGCGCGCGACCTGGCCATCGCGTATCACGGCGCCCTGAACGCCATATCCCAGGGCACCGGCAATGCCGAGGACGCCAACACCCTAGCCCTGGCCGCCAACATCGCGCTGATGCTGGTCGAGGCGGGCCTGGGCATTGACCAGCTGCCGACCGTCCACGCCGCCCAGGACGCCATCATCAACATGATGCGTCGCGAGCAGCGGACCGGGCGCTTCGGCTTGACCGGGCCCGAACTGCGGCACCTGCAGGACCTGCTCGACCTTCATGACGCGCAGATCGCCGACCCGGATTGCACCGAGGCCGTCATGTGCGCCGCGCTGGACGAGTGCAAGCGCCGCAGGGACGCTGGCCGAGTGCTGGGGCTGTCATGACCTGCCCCGATTGCACCGCTGCGGCCCAGGGCCCGCATTACGTCTACCGAGCCAACTGCGCCGCGTGCCAAGCGCGCGACATCGCGGGCGGCCCGCTGTTCTTTCGGTGCCGCCAGGCCGGCAAGCAGGACAAGGAATACCGCGCGCTGCTGAAGCTGCGCGGCGTCACTCACGAGGCTGTCGTGCGCGCCAGCGAGGCGGAAAGGACACCAGCATGAACGCGCTCATGGAACGCACCGCCAGCACGCCTGAGTCCTGGCGCGCTGCGGCAACTGCGATTTTCCGGGCCGGTGAGGCCATGCTCGAAGCTGGCCAGCGGCCTCACGTCGTGCTTGACGAAGAGGCCGACACGCTGACCCTGCGGCAAATGCGCTTCATCCACGGGCCGATCCTGCAGCAGATCAGCGAACAGGTTCGGGTCAACGGCGTTCAGTACACCCGCGAGATGTGGAAGATCCACCTGAAGGACTTGTTCATGCCCGACAAGTTCGAGATGGTGCAGGCGCCCTTTGTGCGCGACAGGAAGACAGGCGCCTGGCGGCCGTCGAAGCGCGAGGTGCCCCGCAAGCTGCCAAAGAGCCTCAAGGACCTGACCGGCAAGAGCCGATCCGAGTTCATAGACGCTGTGCTCGCCCACGCCGCCACCGCGTGGGGTGTCGAGTTCGTCTTCATCTTTGACGAACGCGAAGCGGTTCGGTACCGGCCGCCACAGCGCAAGACCAAGCCGGCCCAGCTGCCGGCGCCGGTGGCGCGTGGAGAGGCGGTGACAGCGTGACGCGCGCAGAGCACCGCCTGGAGATCGCCCGCGGCCTGCTGGGTGTAGAAGCCTACGACAACGCGGCGGCGGAATGCTGACGCGCTCCAAGCCTATGCCCCGCGGCAAGTGCTTCACCCAGAAGCCCCGCGCTCCCATGTCCCGCTCCCCGCTGCGCGCCACGGCGCCGGCCAAGGCCGAGGTGCCGCTGCTCAAGATGCGGAAGTGCCCAGTCAAGAAGGGCGGCTGCGGCGCCAGCTTCCGCCCGCTGCGCCACGGCCAGCTCGCCTGCCTGGACTGCGCCGTGCCGGTCGGCAAGTGGCTGGCCACCAGCAAGGCCAAGGCTGCCCACAAGGAAGACATCAAGCAGACCAAGGCAGCGCTGGAGAAGCTCAAGCGCGTGCCCGAGCTGAAGAAAGAGGCGCAGAAGGCCTTCAATGACTGGGTCCGCGCCCGCGATGCCGGCAAGGCCTGCTTTGTCTGCGGCCGCACGCTGGTGCTGGGCGGCGTTGGCGGTGGCTTCGATGCTGGCCACATCCGCTCGCGCAGCAACGCCGACAACCTCCGCTTCGACGAGCGCAACGTCCACGGCCAGTGCAAGCCATGCAACGCCGTCGGCGCCACGAAGGACTGGCAGATGCGCGAGGCCGCCGACCGCCTACTTGGCCCCGAGGTGGCCGCGGAGCTCTACGCCGACAACAAGCCCATCAAGTGGCAGCGCGACCAGCTCCGCCAGATCCGCGACGAGAGCCGCGCCAAGCTGGCCGCGCTGAAGAAGTCCAGCCGTTGACCACCCAAACACCCCAACCGGAGACATGCAATGGCCCCTGACGACCAGCAAGAAAAGAGCCGCGTGCTTGTGGCCGCGCACCTGCGAGCCATGCGCGAGAACTGGCCCATGCAGCTCGACATCCTGGCCTTCAAAGCCAAGATGGCCCGCGCGCGTTATCTCGCTCTGCGCCAGGAGGGCTTCGCCTTCGACGAGGCGCTGCGGCTTTGCCTGGAGGACGTGAAGCTGTGAGCAAGGTCGAAGAGAAGTACCACCGCGCCGCGCAGTCCAGCCACCTGGAAATGCGCCGCACCGACGAAGGCCAGGGCGACGTCGAGACGATCATTGCCGCCGGCCTGGCCGAGACGATGGGGATTCTGCTGACCCGGCTGCGCGGGGAGTGGGACGCGGCCGCTGGCGAGGTGGCGCTCACCCAGCGCAACGCCAAGCGCCTGCAGGAGGCCCGCGCCGCCGCGGTGAAGGCCGCCACGCCGAGCAAGCCCTTCGACGCCGCCGCCTTCGACCGGGACGCCAGCGCCGAGCTGCTGACGGCCCGCCTGCTGATCCTCACCGGCCTCCGCAGCCTTGAGCCCGCCAAGCAGGCCCTGTTCCTCTTCGCCCACCGACAGGCGCCGCACAAGGCCTGCGAGTCCAACGAGGCCGCCCTCGGCAAGCTGGTCGGCCAGGTGCTGGACGTGTGGCTCGACAAGGTCTGCCACCACTGCAACGGCGTGGGCTTTACCGGCGGCTACGGCAGCCCACGCCTGATGTGCATGGGCAAGGGCAAGTGTGGCGGCTCTGGCAGCCGGCGCGATGGGCGGCTGGGCGCCAACGAAGCGGAGCGGCTGTTCGGCCTGTTCTTGCTCAACGTCATGGACAGCCGCTGCGCCGGCTCCATGAAGACTGTTCAACGGAAGACGAGGCAAGGATGAGCGAAGCAAAGCTGGTCAACAACGGCGAGGCGTCCTACTTCGAGTTCGAGGCCGATGGGCGCAAGGAGCGCCGCGAGGTCGAGATGCGCGAGCTTCGGTACAAGTTCTTTGAGTCGGATCAGGAATACGCCGTGATGGCGCCGCACCCGGTGCTGGACTCTGACGAGATCCTGGTGACCGACGTCGCTGGCCGCATGCACGTCTTCAAGGGGCCGCAAGGATGAGACCCACCCAACACCCCAGCAACAAGCGAACCCTGCTTTTTCTCGATGACTTTCAGGCGTCCCCCGGCAACGGGGCAGGCAAGGGCAGTGCTGCCCTGACGTGGCAGCCAACCGCCGAGCAGCTCGCGAAGATGAACGCAGGAGGATCGGTGACGATCTTCCTTCCTGGATCGTGGACTCGATGGAGCGGCCCGACGGGCGAGTCGCCAGCAAACGCGGAAGACATCATTGACTTCGTGTGCTGGGATGGCGAGGTGGTGCGCAACGTCACTGCGGGCAGCTGCGGCTGGCCTCATGTCGGCTCAAGCGGCGACATCGTGGGTTATCGAGTGGTGCGGCCGGCGGCGCTGGAGTTCGTGGACGCCGAGGTCCGCCGCGTCGACGTTCGCACGATGAACCTCTACTTCGCCCGCTGGAAAACGGCTGGCGGCTTCGGCCTCACCGCAACCGTTGCCGCGAACACCGAATCGGAAGCGCTGGCCGAGCTGGCGCTGAGCGATTCCGAGACCCTGGAACTCATCGAGGCCGTGGGCACCATGCGCGGGGAACGGTACACGCGGCCGACGACCATCAGCAGGGATTCCCTGTGACCCATCACCAACCGCGCCAAGAGGGCGAACGAAAGGAAGACCATGAGTGAAGGAATGAAGGCCGTCTACGCGACGCTCGGGCTGATCGCCGCGGCCGTCATCGGCTACATCTGGGGCGGCTACGTCTTCAGCATCTTGTGGGCATGGTTCATCGTCACGGCCTTCGCTTTGCCGGCGCTGAGCGTGGCCCAGGCCATCGGCTTGACGCTTGCGGGTCGCTTCCTCTTGGCTCGCTGGAAGCCCGTGAAGGAAGAAGACAGCAGCCCTGGTGCCGCGATGGCGTCCTCATTCGTTGTGCCACTACTGTTCCTGGCCATCGGCTGGGTCGTGAAGCAGTGGTTGCCGGCGTGAGAATGTCGCCATGACAAAGCACAAGGTATCCGAACTGACCGGCACGCTGCTGGATGCGGCTGTGGCCCACTCAAACGGCTGGCCGTATCGCTTGCGCGATGGCAGTTGCGAGGTCGTCGCATCAGTGCCCTTGTACAGCGATCCACCGCCTTCTTTCGGGGAGAGTGGCGGTGAAATGGACGTGTTCGTTTCGTTCTGTCCATCAACAAGATGGTCGCAGGGAGGCCCGCTCATTGAGCGCGAGCGCATCACCCTGCATGTAGCGGCTGGACGAACCATTGCCTACGTCGGTGCGGAGTTCATGTCCGACGAGGTGACCTCGTATGTAGCGTCCGGTGACGGCGAGACGCCCCTAATCGCCGCCATGCGCGCCTTCGTCACCGCCAAGCTGGGCGAAGAGGTGGAACTCCCGGCTTGACGCAACCCCTAGCAGCGGTATGATCCGCGCCGCAACCACCGCGAGACGACGACCGCCGCCACACGGCACGATCTTCTGAGCCTCGGCTCTCCATCCGGCGCAATCCGCCTAAGCAGGCTAGCCCTGCGACAAGTCGATGGAAACGCTCGCCCCTACCGAACCCGCCCACTGAGGCGGGTTTGTCGTTTCAGAGTCCACCCAGAGCGTTCGCGCCGCTGGGTTTGAAGTCCTCGGCTCACTGCTGAGGCTGCCCGGGTTTATCGCCGGGCGTTGGAACTGAGCCGCTGCTGACCTGCGGGCGCGGCCAGGATGATCGGCAGGACCGGACACCTAGGGATCAAGGCGGGCGCTCACCGGGCGCGCCTGAACGCCTCCCGCCATACCGTGCCAAGTAGCCTCAGAGCGTCATAGCTTGGGCCAAGCCCTGCCGAAATGGCCCCGCACAGAGTAAGCGGGTGGCAGCCGGGGAAGACCGGCAAGAACAACTGCGGTGTAGCGCATCGGTAGCGCGACGGGCTCATAACCCGAAGGTAGGTGGTTCGATTCCACCCTCCGCAACCAGGGCAGACTCGGAATCTGGTGGAAAGGGCAGGGGGCGGGAAACCGTGTGACCCCATGCGCGCCGAGTGGAGAAGAACCCAGATTGACGGCCGGGAAAGACCGGCGCCCCCATGCATGGCGCTTGACTGGTGGGGGTTCCCGCCGGTGGCCAACAGGCGCCATGCATGGGGGTGAACTCCCTGCACCGCTGATGGTGAAACATGAGACCGGCCCCGATTGCTGTGCGTCCAAGGGTCGGCACTGAACAGCACCGCATAGCAACACCCTCTTCAACACTGGCCGCCATGCTCTACGACTACCGCAACGTCCAGCCGGGCGCCACGGTTTGCAACCTGGACACCAGGGAGCGGATTAACAAGGTGGTCGCCATTGACACCGAGGCCGGCGAAGTAGAGGTCACTGTCGAACCGCTGCGCATCGTTGATGACAGCTTCGTCACCCAGCGCCTGCGCTTCGTCGCCGTCTGGCCGATCCTGGACCTCGGCATTCCGTGCGCCTTTCACTGCCACGGTCGCCTGAACTGATCACAGCGCCTGTTCATTCCCCTCAGCCAAAAGGGGCCGCCCTGGGCGCCAATACGGGGCGGTAACTCCGGCGCTGCGCTGCCCGGCGCTCAAGAAACTGGCGGGGCAGCACCGGCAGGCTCCAGCCCTCCGGGGTAGACCGATGGAGCCGCAACCCGTGAAGCTCAAGAAGCTATCCCCTCGCATCCAGCCGCTGCACAAGTCCAGCTCAGGCTGGGCCAGCGAGGCTCGCCAGAGCAGCGCCGCCCGCGGCTACGACTGGGCATGGAACAAGCGCCGCCTGCGCATCCTCGCCAGGGACGCTGGCCTGTGCCAGCCCTGCCTCCGCCGCGGCCACATCACCCCCGACTGCAGGACGGTTGACCACATCGTCAACAAAGCCAGGGGCGGCAGCGACCACGACTCCAACCTGCAGACCATCTGCGATGGACCAGGGTCGTGCCACAGCGCCAAGACGGCGGCCGAGTCGCGCGGGCTGGTGTGGGACGAGGCGATGCCTGATCGTTGAGCCTGGCGCGTCCTGGTGCGGCGGCGGGGCGTCCTGGCGCGGCCCGATGGGTAGGGGGGGGTGCAAGACCTGGGTTGGCCGGCTTGCCCGACCACTCAGTCCCTCACGTACAGAAAATATCGCCCGATTGAATAGCCTCGGGCGGGTTTGAGTTATTCAAAGGAATTCAATCATGCCCAGAGGTGGAGCCCGGCCCGGGGCTGGCCGGAAGCCAAAAGCCCCGGGCGCCGCAGCGAAGAAGGCCGCGCCAAAGAAGGCGGCCGGCTACTCGCCAGACGGCAAGAAATCGGCCGACGCGCCGGCATCCTGGCCGTTCGGGACTGCCGAGCAGCCGCAGCAGCCTGCTGAAGATCTGTCGGAGCTGACGCCGCTGGCGTACCTGCTTACCGTGGTCCGGAATCCTCTTGCGGAAGAGAAGACCCGCATTCAGGCAGCCAGCATCGCGGCGCCCTACTGCCACGCCAAGAAGGGCGAGGCCGGCAAGAAAGAGGCTGCGGCCGAGGTTGCGCGCAAGGGCTCGCCTCGGTTCGCCCAGGCTGCCCCGCCTAGGCTGGCTGCGGCCGGCGGCAAGAAGGTCTGACCATGGAATGGAGCACAGCCTGCCTCGACTGGGAGCGCAGGCTGATTGATCGAGAGTCGATCATCCCGCCGCCGATCTTCCCGGACCAAGCTGAGGCGGCGCTGGCCATCTTCAGGCAGCTCCGGGTGGTTGACCTGCCCGGAAAGCCGACATTCGGCGAGTGCAGCGAGCAATGGGTCTTTGACTTCGTCGCGGCCATCTTTGGCGCCTACGAGGGCGAGACCGGAAAGCAGCTGATCCGCGAGTATTTCCTGCTGATCAGCAAGAAGAACACGAAGTCGACCATCGCGGCCGGGATCATGCTGACCGCGCTGGTCATGTGCTGGCGCGAGGAAGAAGAGCACCTGATCCTGGCGCCGACCAAGGAAGTCGCCGACAACTCGTTCAAGCCTGCCGCTGCCATGGTGCGCGCCGACGACGAGCTGCTGGCCATGTTCCACATTCAGGACCACATCCGCACGATCACCCACCGTGTCACGCGGTCGTCGCTCAAGGTGGTGGCCGCAGACACGGACACGGTTTCAGGCAAGAAGGCCGGTCGCGTGCTGGTCGACGAGCACTGGCTGTTCGGCAAGCGCGCCAACGCCGAGGCGATGTTCATGGAGGCCCTGGGCGGCCAGGTGTCGCGCGAAGAGGGCTGGGTCATCTACCTGTCCACCCAAAGCGACGAGCCGCCGGCCGGGGTGTTCAAGGAGAAGCTGGGCTATTACCGCGATGTGCGGGACGGCAAGATCGAGGACCGCAAGTCGCTGGGCATCCTGTATGAGTACCCCGCGGCGATGATCGCCTCGAAGGCCTACGAGAACCCGGCGAACTTCTACGTCACGAACCCGAATGTGGGGCGGTCGGTCAGCTCAGAGTGGCTGGAAGACCAGCTCAAGAAGAACCGGGCCAAGCTAGACGGCGCGTTTCAGCAGTTTCTGGCCAAGCATCTCAACGTCGAGATCGGCCTGGGCCTGCGTGCCGGGCGCTGGGCTGGTGCCGATTTCTGGATGCAGCAGGCGCTTCCGTGCCTGACGCTTGAAGAGCTGATCGCTCGCAGCGAACTGGCCACCATCGGCATTGACGGCGGCGGCCTTGAAGACCTTTTCGGGCTGTGCGTGCTCGGCCGCGAGACAGAAACCGGCCGCTGGCTGGCGTGGACGAAGGCCTGGGCGCATCCCTCCGTGCTGGAGCGGCGCCAAAGCGAGGCGTCCAAGTTCCGCGACTTCGAGAAAGACGGCGACATGGTCATCGTGTCGCGCGTGCGGGACGACATCGAGCAGGTCGCCGACATCGTCGCCATGGTGAACGAGTCCGGCTTGCTGGACCGTGAAGAAGGCAAGAAGGCCTGCATCGGGGTTGACCCTTCAGGCCTGGGCGACACGCTGGATGCGCTGATGGAAGTCGGAATCCAGGAAGACCAGATCGTCAGCATCAGCCAAGGCTGGCGCTTGATGACCGCGATCCAGACCACCGAGCGGCGCCTGGCCGGCGGCGAGCTGTGGCACGGCGGGCAGCCGCTGATGGCCTATTGCGTCGGCAACGCCAAGACGACACCGAAGGGAAACGCCGTGATGATCGAAAAAGCAGTCTCCGGTCGCGGCAAGATCGACCCGCTGATGGCGTTGTTCAACGCTGTCGAGCTGATGAGCCGCAACCCGCAGGCGAACACCGGCTCCGTTTACGACGACATCGCCCGCCAGCGCGAGCTCGCCGCCCAACCGGCATGAACTTCCTGTCCCGACTCAAGGCCTGGGTGATGCCGGGCCGGCAGAGCTATGGCCACGGCACGGACGTGGTGCGAGTGCACCAGTCGCCAATGACCGTGGCCGGCGAGGTCATCACCCACGACACCGCGCTGAAGAACGCCACCGTCTGGGCCTGCATCAACTACCTGAGCCGCACCGTGGGGCAATTGCCCTGGCGCGTCATGCAGGAGACCGAGACCGGCGCCAAGCGCGCGCCCATGCATCCGGTCGAGTACCTGATCAAGACGCGCCCGAATCGCGAGATGAGCTCGTTCGCGTTCCGTGAGACGCTGGTCGGATGGGCCGCCCGTTATGGCAATGGCGTCGCCGAGATTCAGCGCGACCGCCGCGGCGTGCCTGTTGCCCTGTGGCCCATCCACCCGTCCCGCGTCACTTTCGAGCGCGACGAGGCTGGCGATCTGGTCTACGGCGTGGCCGGCAGCGACGGCGAGAAGAGCTTTCTGCGTGCCGAGGATGTTTACCACGTCCGCGGCTTTGGTGAGGGCGCCGTCGGCCTGGACGTCATCACCTACGCGGCCGAGTCCATCGGCTGGGCCAACGCCACCGAGTTGTTTGGCGCCTCATTCTTCGGCAACGGCGCCAACATCAGCGGCTTCCTTTCCGTGCCCGGCAAGATGTCCCTCGGCGGCAAGGAAGCGCTCGACGCTGAGCTGAAGGAAAAGCATGGCGGCCCTCGCAAGGGCAACAAGACCATGATCGTCGACGCCGGCATGAAGTACGAGAAGTCTGGCGTCGCCCCGGACGACGCCCAGTTCACCGAGACCATGCAGCACCAGGTCGAGCAGATCTGCCGCTGGTTCGGCGTGCCGCCGCACAAGGTCATGCACATGCTGCGCGCGACCTTCAGCAACATCGAGCATCAGAGCATCGAGGTCGTCGTCGATTCCATTGCGCCCTGGTGCAAGCGCTTCGAAGACGAGGCCGACTACAAGTTCTTCGGCCAGAACCGTCAAGCCTTCTATACCAAGATGGACCTCAAGGGCTTGCTGCGCGGCGACTTCAAGAGCCGTCAGGAAGGCCTGCAGGTCATGCGCCGCAACGGCGTCATCAACGCCAACGAGTGGCGCCGGCTTGAGGACATGGACGAGATCGGCCAGGACGGCGACAAGTACATCGTCGAGGGAAACATGACCACCCTCAAGGCAGTTGGGCTGCAGCAAGCAGCAGGACCGGCGCCCGAGCCGGAAGACGAATCACCCGTGCAGCGCGCCCGCCGTCAGGCTCAGCGCGCGCTGCTGCATTGAAGGAAACTCTCATGAAGCTCGCTGATTGCGAAGTCTCGCACCGCCACGTCCGCGGCCACAACGTGGCCTTCCTGTTCGGCCCTCGTGCGCTGTCCGGCGCCGAGTGCGCGGCTCTGCTGGCCGAGTGGCACCAGGCCTACGGCCCCGACGCTTCGCCGGCCTATGCAAGCCCGGTCGGCTGGCAGTCGCTCGCCCAGGCCAGCGCGCTCGGCCCCCTCGCATCGCTGCTGCGCGTTGACGAAGACCGCGAGGTCGTCGAGTTCGATGGCGTGAAGTTCAGCGCCGAGATGCTGCGCACCTTCGTGACGCCGACGCCCGAAGGCTTCGCTTTCCGCATCATCGAAGTCGACGGCGTCGCGACCGTGAGCCGCTTGGAACTGCCTGCCGTGCAGGTCGACGCGGAGCCTGCGCCCGCCAAGGATGCTGACGCTTCGGCCCCGGCCCCGGCCTCCGCGCCTGCGCCTGCCCGCAAGACTGCCGCCAACAAGAAGGCAGGCGACTGAGATGGGTGCCGGCTTCAGCATCAAGGCCAAGGCCAACAAGACCGCCGAGATCCTGATCTATGAGGATGTCGGCGAGGGCTGGTTCGGCGGCGTCAGCGCCAAGCAGTTCGCCTTGGAGCTGAAGGCGCTCGGCGACGTCACGACCATCGACGTGCGCATCAACAGCTACGGCGGTGACGTTTTCGAAGGCCTGGCCATCTACAACCAGCTGGTCCGCCACAAGGCCAAGATCATCACGCACGTCGACGGCATCGCGGCGTCCATCGCCTCGGTGATCGCCATGGCTGGCAACGAGATCCGCATCGGCGAATCTGGCTGGCTCATGATCCACAACGCCTGGAGCATGGCGGCCGGCGACTACCACGCCATGGACGAAATGAGCGCGCGCCTGCGCGCCACCAGCAAGACCCTGGCCGACATCTACGTCGCCCGCACCGGGGCCGACCTGGCGAAGGTCAAGGCCTGGATGGACGAAGAGACCTGGTTCGATGCAAGCCAGGCCACCGCCGAGAAGTTCGCCGACTCGGTGACCGAGAACCTGCGCATGGCCGCGCGCCTCGTGCCGGATCGCTTTGCCTTCCGCCACGTTCCGGCCGCTATCCAGCAGGCCGCCATGACCCGAGCCGACGCTGAGCCGCACCCGGCAAACGCCGACATCCGCGCCCAGCTCGCCGCGCTGACCGAGCGCGCCCGCGCCCGCCACATCACCCCCCCCACACCCTGACCTCGCGGGTTGGGGCGCCTCGCCCTGCCGCGTTCTCCGAGCCGCGAGGCTCTTCCAAATCGGCCCATTTCGGTGGGCCTTTTTCATTTCTGAAAGGCAAAACGCTATGCGTAGCATCAACCACCACCGTCATGTGTGGAATTCGCGGCGGGCGGCTGTGCTCGCCATGGTCGCATCGGTCGGCATGCGTGCTGACGACGAAGACCCGATCACCGTCGGCTACCGGACGCGTCAGGAAGACCTGATCCAGCGTTCGAACGCCATCTTGGCCCAGGCCGACACCGAGGGCCGCGAACTCAGCCAGCAGGAGCGCGGCGAGATCGGCGACAACACCGCGGCCGTCGAGCAGTTGGAGACCGACATCCAGTTGCGCGCCAGCGTGGCACGTCAGGAGGCGCGCCAGCGCCAGCCGCAGGCCCGCGTGACCCCCGCCAACTCCGGCGAGCCGGCCCCACAAGACGAGCAGCGCCCGCAGGCCGGCGCCCGTCAGCCGGTCATCCAGACCACGCACCTCAACACTCCCGCCACGCGCGCCGCAGCCCGCGGCAACGGCGGTTTCCAGACCATGGGCCACTGGGCCATGGCCGTGCGTGCCGCCTCGCTGAATCCCACCAGCATGGACGGCCGCCTGCAGGCTGCGCTGACGACCTACGGCTCGGAAGGCGCCGGCTCCGATGGCGGCTTCGCTGTCCCGACGGACTACCGCAACGAAGTCATCCGCCTGGGCATGCTCAGCGAAGACTCGCTGTTCAACCGCTGCGATACCACGCCGACCAACAGCAACAGCGTGACGCTGGTGAAGGACGAAACCACGCCCTGGTCCACCAGCGGCGTGCGCGTCTACACCCGCACCGAAGCGCAGGCGATGACGCAGTCCAAGCCGGTGCTGGGCGACATGACGGTCAAGCTGCACGAGACCTATGCGTTCGTGCCGATGACCGACGAGCTGCTGGCCGACGCGCCCATGCTGTCGTCCTACCTGACGACCAAGGCAGGCGAGGCGTTCCAGTTCAAGCTGAACGACTACATCGTCAACGGCACCGGTGCCGGCCAGATCCTGGGCATCCTGAACAGCCCGGCCCTGATCACCGTCGGCAAGGAAACCTCGCAGACGGCTGACACCGTGCACGCCGACAACATCGTCAAGATGTGGTCTCGCATGCCGGCCGCCGCGCGCAGCCGCTCGGTGTGGCTGGTCAACCAGGATGTCGAGCCCCAGCTGATGCAGCTCGGCTCCGTGGTCAAGACGGCCACCGGCACCGCGGTTGGCGGCATGCCTTCCTACCTGCCGCCTGGCGGCCTGTCGGCAAGCCCCTACGGCACCCTGCTGGGCCGCCCGGTGGTGGTCACCGAGGCCTGCCAAGCCCTGGGCGACAAGGGCGACATCATCCTCGCCTACCTGCCTGGCTTCTTCGCTCCGTACAAGGGCGGCCTGAAGTCGGACGTGTCGATGCACCTGTTCTTCGACCAGGGCGTCACGGCATTCCGTTGGACCCTGCGCGCCGGCGGCCAGCCGTGGCTTTCGGCCCCCATCGCACGCAAGAACGGCGGCAACACGCTGTCCCACTTCGTGACGCTGGAAGCGCGCTGATCTGACTGAGACGGGCCCGGCCTGCGGTCGGCCCACTCGCAACCCATCTTGAAGAAAGGACTCCATCATGTCCCTCACCCTGAACGCGCGGCTGTCTGAGCAGGCCGCATTCATCCAGGCCACCGCCATCGGCGCGCTGGCCACGACGGTCGGCGACGGCGCCTATGTGTCGCTCAAGAACTACGCCAAGGTCTGCGTCGTCATCGACGTGACGAACGCCACCACTGTGACCGGCGGCGTCGTGACGCTCAAGCAGGCCACCGCGGTTGCTGGCACCGGCGAGAAGGCACTGGCATTCACGCGCATGCTCGCGAACATCGACGTTGCCGCAAGCCAGACCATGGTCGAAACGGCGGTCTCGAACAACACGTTCACGACCGACACGACCAACAGCAAGCGCCTGCGCTACATCATCGAGATCGACACCGACCAGCTCGATGTCGACGGCAACTTCGACTGCTTCCGCGTCGACGTCGCCTCGATGGCTGCCGCTACCGGCACCGTCAGCTACATCCTCTGGGGTGCTCGCTACAGCGGCGCAGCAGCGGCAACCGACTGATCTCCGACATCAACAGGCACATGCGGGCCGGCTCTTTGGAGCCGGCCCGCCTTCTTTGACACGGAGAATGCGATGACGACAACCGTAACCTTGCTGAGGAATGTTCGCGCTGGGACGGGCGGCGGCACATGGAGGGCTGGTGACACGCATGTTGCAAGCGACGACTACGCCGACTTTCTGATCGGGCGCGGTGACGCTTATGACGCGAACGGCGTAATCAAGGACGTTGATCGATCCTTGGTGTCAGGGGGTGGGATCACCGACACATCCGCCACAGCGAGCGCAATTTCGTCGGCACTCCAGTCGTCTGGCGCTGCCAGCGTTGCCGCAATCACCGGCTCCATCCCAGAGACCATCCTGCTGGGCTCCAACACCAATCTGACGCTGCAGCCCGGGACGGTGCTCCGCGCCACCGGAACGCGGCAACACACGTTGATCCGCACCGGCAATGCGGAATTTCTGGCTGACGACGGCGCGCTGCCTGGAGTGTCGATCTACTGCCACGACGAGGTGACTGCAGCAGGCACCGGGACTCTGCGCTACACGCACGCCACCACGTCGCTGGCCTGGCTGGCTCCGGGCGAGTCGAGCTACGGCGCCGAGGTCAACATTGGCGCCGTCGTCAACGCCAGCACCGTCGCCATCTTCACGCTGCCGGGCGCCTCGGCTGGCAAGCAGCTCTATGTCTACGTCGCGCCGACCCTGACCGGCACCGTGAGAACCGGCGTGATGACGCGTCGCGTCCGCGTCGAGCCCGTGACCGGCGCGAAGTCGATGACCTGGACCCGCGCGAGCAACGTCCGAGCCATCAACCAAGCCGACCACGGCCGCCGGATCGGCGATTTCGTCATCTGCTTCGGGCCGTCTGGCAACGTGCGGCACGATTTCATCACTGCTGTCACTGCCAACAGCTACACCATCCCCGACCCTGGCGCCGACCAACCTGTCGCACAGACCGGCCGCGCCTACGGCGTGCGCAACATCGTCATCAATGGCACTGGGGCAACTCTGGATTACCGCAAAGGTGCGCTCACGACTGCTGCGATGAGCAACCTTCACGCGGTGATCCTCAACGCATGCTCGGACGTGGAG
Source organism: Roseateles sp. (assembly GCF_052436255.1). Taxonomy (GTDB): domain Bacteria; phylum Pseudomonadota; class Gammaproteobacteria; order Burkholderiales; family Burkholderiaceae_C; genus Pelomonas. The sequence continues at coordinate 37,454 of NZ_JBQVNP010000011.1, forward strand.
TTGATCAACCTCGAAGTCAGCAACACGACCAAGTACGCCCTGCTGCTGTCGGGCTACAAAAATGTCAAGGTCAGCGGCTTCCGCACCTTCCGCGACGACTCGTCCAACGTTGCAGGAAACAGCGACGTGGTGCATCCCCTCGGCCCCGGCCGGGGCCTCGTCGTAGAACGCACACGCGCCCAGGGTGGCGACAACCTGATCGGCGTCGGCTGCTCGGATTTCTTCGACTACGTGCTCAACCTGCCGGCCTACGGCGACCTGTCGCTGATCGGCGGTCGGGTGACCGACTCGTGGGGCGAGAACACGCACCAGCAGCCCGTTCGGTTCTACAACGGCAACGGAACCAACGCCATCCGCGATTGGACCGTGGATGGCATCTATGGCACCTATGACACCAACGTCGATGCGGCGGTGGCGGTCATCATGGACACGATGTCCAACATCGACGGAAACGGCATTGTCGGCATGGTTGACTCTGGCGCCACCAACATCGACGGGCTGACTCTGCGCAACATCAGCGCGACGCGCGTGGACGGTCAGCCGAGTTGCGCCTTCATTTCGCGCGGCGCCGGCACCCGGCGCGGCCTCAAGATCGACCGCCTGCGGCCCCGCACGTTTTCCGTCAGCACCAGCGCCACGGTGCACATTGAAGATTCGACGTGGGAGGGCGTTGAGGCCGAGGTGTTCGGTGCAGGCTCCTTTGCGGGCGCCATCATCGGCCTGTTTGGCACAGGCACTATTCGTGACCTGCGCGTGGACGCAACGCAGCTCGTCTGGGACAACGCCCTGGGCAGCGGCGCACGCGGCGCCGTCGTGCTGCTCAACAACGCCAACGCCGTCATCACGAACCTGCGCGTTCGCGTGTTGGGCAGCGACAGCAGCGCCTCGGGCAACAAGGCCAATGTCGTCTGGATCAACAACGGCACCGTCACCCGCTACTACGTCACCGGCCACTTCGGCGCCGGGACAGATGCCATCTTGCGGGTGTCGAATGGCTCCTGCACGTACTTCACTGCCAACGACCTGGAGCACGAGGGTAGCTTCGTCGCCGTGGCTGACGCTCCTGTGAACCACATCAACCTCAACGAGGTGTATCACTGGAACGGCGCCAGTTCGTGCATCGCCTACAACGTGGCTGCCGGTGGCACTGTCCGCGTCCGTGCCCGCCAAGTTCGGTGCAGCAACCGATTCATTCGCAACACGGCGGGCAGCACAGCCTTTTTGCTCGAAGCCCAGTCTACTGAGCTGACGAGCAGCGTGTTCGTGGTCGATGCCGGCACGCCGGCCCTGCGCCTGCAGGGGCCAACGGACATCAGCATGGACGGCGCGCTGCTGGACGCCACCGTGGGCAACCACGCGCCCGGCGCGAGCTTCTACAACACCAACGCCGCTTTCGGAGCCCCCGGCGTCGGCGCTTACGTGCGCGGCGCGACGACGTGGACCCGAGTGGCCGCCTGATCCCAGCCCCTGCCGGTGATGACAGGCCCGCCTATTTGGCGGGTTTTTTCGTCTCAGCCTGCTCGACGAGCTGGCGTAACCAGGCCTGGCCGCCGTTGGCATCGACCTTTGCCCACTGAGCGGGCGTTAACCGCACGGAGCGCTGCTCAAGGCGTTCATCGGCGGGCTTGAAAGGGCGTCCGCCCTTGTTCTTGGGTTCGGTGGTCATGCCGGATTCTCAATCACGCAAACCGGGGGTGCCTACACCTAGGTTGTCGTGATTGAATAACCGTATGACTAAACGGTTAGCACCATGACGGCCGAGGCCCTTGCAGGCGTCCTAGAGTCAATCGCCGTGGCGATCCGCGCGCTGCCTGCCGGGCCCGTGCAGATCGCACCGGCAGTGCAGCCGGCGCCAGCTCCGCCGCCTCCGCCGCCGGCTGCTCCGCTTCCACCGCCGCCGCCGCCACCGCCGGCACCGACTGTCGAGCCGGCGCAACCCGCGCCCGAGACACCGGCCGGCATGACCATTGCGACCTGGCTGCCCACCTACCGTCAGATCATCAAGGACCGCGGCTACAACCCGCAGACGATCCGCAACCGAGGCGCGGTGATCAAGTTCATCGAGACCAGCCTGGGGCCTCGCCCGCTGGCCGCGATCAAGCCGCACGAGATCACCACGCTCCTGAAGACCTGCTCGCCGCACAAGGCCGTTCGAGTGCTGGGCGAGCTGCGCGACGTCTTCACGGAGGCCATCGCAAACAACGAGGCCGAGGGCAACCCGGCCAGCCTGGTCAAGCCGCCGCGGGCGCCGGGCATCCGCAAGCGGCTCACGCTCGAGATTTGGCAGGACATGCTGCTGATGGCGTCGCTCGGCCAGCAGCGCTGGGTGATCGCAATGCTGTTGCTCGGTCTGCACACTGGCCAGCGCCGCGCCGACCTGGCCAAGATGCGGTTCGACGATGTCGTCGACGGCCGCCTCAGAGTGGAACAGCAAAAGAAGGCCGGCAAGCCCACGGGCGCTCGGCTGGCCATCCCGCTGTCTATCCGGCTGGAATGCACGGGCATGACCCTTGGCGAGGTCATCGAGTTCTGCGAGCGGATCGCCAAGCGGGGCGACACGCTGCTGCGGCAGGCGAGCGGCAAGCCCATCGAGATGTCCAGCCTGTCGGCGCGGTTCCACGAGCTCATCGTCGCCGTGTGTGGCGAGGGCGCCTATCAGCAGTACGAATGGCCGTCGCTCCACGAGGTGCGGTCGCTGGCGGCCCGGACCTACATGCACGAAGGCATGCCAGCCGAGACGGTGCAGACCCTGCTGGGGCACAAGGCGGCCGAGATGACTGCGATCTACCTGGACGACCGCGGCCTGTCGGCGAAGGAATGGAAAACCGTCGAGGTGGCAGCGCCTGAAGCTGCCTAACTCTGAAGCACACACATGACCATCAAAACCATCACTCCCCCGTCGGAAGAACCGGTGACGGTGGCAGAGATGCGCGCGCAGTGCCGCATTGACGAGACAGCTGAGGACGATCTGCTGTCCGCCTACATCACGGCAGCGCGACTGATGTGCGAGCAGTTGACCGGTCGCGTGCTGGTCACGCAGACCGTCGAACAGCCGCTTGACGCATTCCCGGCCGATGGCATCAAGCTGCTCGCACCGCCGGCGCAGTCCATCACCAGCGTCAAGTACGTCGATAGTTCAGGCGCTGAGCAGACGCTGGCGCCAGCGGGCTACGTCTTTGAGGCCGACTCCTATCCGGGTGGCTTGGTCATGCCGGCCGATGCCGGGTGGCCGGATACCTACGACAAGGTCAACGCCGTGCGCGTGCGCTTCGTCGCCGGCTATGGAGATGCCGAAGCCGTCCCGGCGGCGCTCAAGGTCTGGATCATGGTCACGGCCAGCACGCTCTACGCCAACCGCGAGGCGGTAGATATGACCGGTCGCGTGCAGGCCCTGCCTGAGCGATTCATCGACCGCCTGCTCGATGCCTACAGGGTGTTCGGATCGTGAGCGCAGGCGCCTACAACCGTCGCGTCTCGCTGCAGCAGCCCGTGTCCACGCAGGACGCGCTTGGCCAGCCGGTGCCTGGGTGGACGGAAGTCGCCCCGCTGTGGGCAAGCATCCGCCACCTCAACGGCATGGAGTCCATCAAGGCCGACGCCAATATCAGCACCGTGCGCGCGAGCGTCCGCCTGCGTTACCGGACCGGTGTCACTGCCGGAATGCGCATCGTCCACGGCAGCACCGTCTACCTGGTGCGCGCCGTGCTGCCGGACGAGGCGACCCGTCAATGGGTCGACCTCGCCTGCGAGGTCGTCTCGTGAGCGGCTTCAGCATCGCCCTCACCACCGCCGACCTCGGGCTCGACGCGCTGGGCGTCGAGAGCCTGGCGGCCGTGCGGCCGGCTGCGCAGGCCGGATCGCAGGTGCTCTATGACGCGGTCAAGGCCAACGTTGCCCGCCTGCGCCGCAAGACCGGCAATCTGGACAACTCGATCTACCAAGCCTACGCCGACACCGAGAGCAGCGCCAACCGGGCCGTCTACCGCATCAGCTGGAACAAGCGCAAAGCGCCCCACGGCCACCTGGTGGAGTTCGGCTACTTCCAGCGCTACGAGATCGCACGCGACGCGCGGGGCCGCATGTTCCCGATGGTGCGCCCGGAGATGCGCGACCAGCCCAAGCCGAAGAAGAGCGCGCCGCAATCCGTGAAAGACGCGTACTACGTCCTGCGCTCCGGCGGCCCGAAGCAGATCCCGGCCAAAGCCTTTGTGCGCGGCGCAGCGTCGAAGGCCGGCCTGGCGCAAGACGCCATGCGCGACAGATTCTTCGCCGAGTTGAAGGCCAAGGGCCTCATCAAATGACCATGGAAGCCGCCCTCACCACGCTGCTGGCCGCCGTGTGCCCGCGCGTCTATCCCGACGTCGCCCCGCCCGGCGCAGCGGCGCCCTACATCACCTACCAGCACATCGGCGGCACGCCGTTGCGCTACGTCGAAGGCTCGGCCTCAAACCTGCGGCACAGCATGGTCCAGATCAACAGCTGGGCCGCCACGCGCGCCGAGGCACTGGCCATCGCGCGCGGCGTTGAGGACGCGCTCAGCACCGCGGGGACGCTGACCGCGCGCCCTGACTCCGAGCCCATTGGCGACGTCGACGACACCACCGACCGCCGCAGCTGCTTGCAGGACTTCTCCATCTGGAGCGCCCGCTGACCGATTGACGCCTGGCCCACCAAGGGCCGCGCCACCCAACACCCGCCCGGGTCAAACCGAGGCGGGTTTTTTGCGCCCGATGAGGGCACCAACCCGGCCCGCAGTAGCGGGCCTTTTTGCATCTGAAAGGCCCTCACCATGGCTAGCGTACCTACCGGCACCACCTTCCACATCGCCTCGGCGTTTGGCTCTGCACTGACCACCAGTGCTGCCAGCAATGCCGCCGAGTGCGTCCTCAGCATGGCCAGCACCACCGGTCTGGCCAACGGCGACTTCGTCGAGGTCACCAGCGGCTGGGGGCGCCTGAACAAGCGCGCTGCGCGCATCAAGTCGGTTGTGCTGAACACGTCGATCACCCTCGAAGGGATCGACACCTCCAGCACCACCTACTTCACCGCCGGCGCCGGCACCGGCAGCGTTCGCAAGGTGACGACGTTCACGCAGATCACCCAGGTGACTGCCGTGTCCAGCAGCGGTGGTGATCCCGTCACGGTCGACTACAAGTACATCGAGAGCGATGTCAGGTATTCGATCAACGACGGCTTCAACGCCACCAGCTACACGCTCACGCTGGACGCCGACTCCATCGCCACCGCTGGCTACATCGCGCTGAAGGCGCTGACCGATGTCCAGACCGACACCATCCTGCGCATCAACAAGCGCAGCGGCGCGATCAACCTGGTGCCTTGCACTTGCGCGCTGAACGAGTCGGACTCCATGAACGACGGCCAGATCACCACGGTGACGGCTTCGTTCAACGGCAACAACCGAGCCACTAAGTACAGCGCCTGATCGCAGCGCCTGCTGGCGCTCAACCCTTGCACCGACCCGGTCCTGGTTCTTCTCCTTCGCGGGGGAAGGCCAGGCCGGGCACGGGCTTTTCTTCACCCCGCGAAAGAACCCCATGTCCAAGATCACCCTCGGCAAGCCGCCCAAGACCTTCGCCCCCGTCAACGTCAAGTTCGAACTGCCGTCTGGCGGCGAGGGCGTCATCGAGTGCGTCTTCAAGTACCGCAGTCGCAAGGCTTTCGGCGAGTTCCTCGTCGGCACATTCAACGTCGACGAGTCGGCCGGCACGCTGGACCTGGCGCAAGTCATGGCCGCGGCCGTCGACAAGAGCGGCTCATACCTAGCCGACGTGCTCGACAGCTGGAGCCTCGACGAGAAGCTGACCGAAGAGACCGCCGCCCAGCTGGCCGACGAAGTGCCCGCCGCAGCGCGCGCCATCATGGAGGCGTACAGCCGCGCTGTCACCGAAGGCCGCTTGGGAAACTGACCCAGGCCGCCCGCGCGGTCTACCTGCGCGAGAAGCCGGGCGGCATGGTCGGCGAGTTGTTCGACGCCGCCGACTACGGCTTGGACCACGTTGAACTGTGGCCAGAGAACTGGCTGCCCTGGCGCCTCTTCTGCGATATGGGCACCCAGTGGCGGATCAGCATGAACGGCCCCACGGGGCTCGACTACCTGCCGCTGTTCCGCCTGCTCGACCAAGAGCAGCTGAGCGCCGACGACTGGCGCGACACCTTCGACTGCGTGCGGGCCCTGGAGGGCGCCGCGCTCGATCAGATGCGCCTCAACGGCGCTGAGTGAAAGCCCCCACCCATGACCGAAAACACCCGTGAGGTAGAGCTCAAGGCCACCATGGACGCCACTGGCGTTCGTGCCGGCGTTGAGCAGGCCAAGACGGCGCTGGGTGACCTCGGCCGGACAGCAGAGCGCGAAGGGACCAAGGCCGGCGCCGGCGTGGAGAAGGCTGGCGACGGCGCCGGCAAGGCCGCGACCAAGATCGAGCGCGAAACCCGATCAATGATCGCGAGCATTGAGCGGGCCACGGCTGCGTTCAAGGCCGGCGAGAAGGGAGGCGCCAGCTACTTCGAAGCCCTGGCCGCCCAGCGCGGCGTCAGTGGCGACGCGCTCAAGCCCTACCTGGAGCAGTTGCGCCAAGCCGAGGCCGCCCAGAAGGCCGCCACCAAGGGCCTGGGCACGATGGAGATCAGTGCCAAGCAGACCGCGGCCGCGCTGCGGGGCGTGCCGGCGCAGTTCACCGACATCATCACCAGCCTGCAAGGCGGCCAGGCCCCGCTCACGGTGTTCCTGCAGCAGGGCGGCCAGCTCAAAGACATGTTCGGCGGCGCAGGCAACGCGGCGCGCGCTCTGGGCGGCTTCGTCGCCGGCCTGGTGACCCCTTTCACTCTTGCAGCAGCCGCCGTCGGCGGGCTTGCCGTTGCCTACTTCAAGGGTGCGAAGGAAGGTGAGGCCTTCAACCGCACGCTGATCCTGACCGGCAACGCTGCTGGCGTCACGGCGATGCAGTTGAGTGGCATCGCGGCCAGCATCTCGAGCTTCGGCGTCACGCAAGGTGCGGCTGCTGCGGCGCTTAACCAGCTGGCCGAGACCGGCAAGGTGGGCGCCGACAACCTGGGCCGGTTCGCCGCAGCTGCAGTGCAACTGGAGCGCGTCGGCGGCCCGGCCGTTGAAGAGACGGTGAAGGCTTTCGCCGAACTGGGCAAAGCGCCCCTGCAGGCTGCGCTCAAGCTGAACGACACCACCAACTTCCTGACGGTGTCGCTGTACCAGCAGATCAAGGCGCTGGAAGAGCAAGGCCGGGCCACGGAGGCGGCGAAGGTCGCCCAAGAGGCCTTTGCAGCCGTCATCGAAGATCGCTTCCCTAAGCTGGAAGCGAACCTCGGGTTAATCGAGCGCCGCTGGCTCGCCATCAAAGATGCGATCAAGGGCGCGGCCGACCAAGCGCTAAACATCGGCCGGCCTGAAACGCTTGACGAGCTGCAGCGCAAGCTGTTCGATCTTCAGACGTCGCGCAGCGAAGCCAGCGGCAACGGCTTCTTCACTGGCACTCGCCGGACCAGTGTCGTGCTGGCCGAGTTGGATCGCGAGATCGCGGCCGTGAGCAAGAAGACGGCCGAGATGCTGAAGCAGCAGGGCATCGGCGACGTGCTGGCCCAGCAGCAGGCCGACACCCTCAAGTCTGTTCAGGCAGGCAACGAGTTCGCCAAGATAGCCGAGCAGAGCCTGGACAAGCAGGCCAAACTCGCGCTGGAAATCTCCCGCATCGAGAACATCGGCTTGGCCGCCGGAAAGAGCCGGGCTGAGATCGAGACACAGATCGCCGCTGCCCGGTCCAAGGCTGCCGACAAGGGCGATGCCACCGCGGCCGCCCGCGCGCTGGAGCAACAGGCCGCGCTGCTGGAGCGACTGGCCGGCTTGAGCGGCACCTACGCGCAAGACCTGCAACGGCTGCAAGCCGTGAGGCAGCGGACCAACCAGAGCGACGCGGATTACGTCGCCCTCGTCACCGAGTTGATCGCCAAGCAACCGTTCGCCGTCGCGCTGGCCAAGCAGCAAGCCGAGGCCTTCAAGCAAGTCGCCGACGCCGAAGACCGCGGCCTGGACATCCGGGAGAAGTACCTCGCGTCGCTCAACCAAAGCGCCGCCTCCGTCGGTAAGCAGGTCCAGGCGCTGAAGGATGAGGCCGAGGCCGCGCTGATTGCAGCGGCAGGCCAGGTCAGCCTTGCCCAGGCGATGGAGCAGGTTGCCATCGCTCGCCTGCAGGAGCGGCAGCGCGCCGCGAAGGGGGACGACAGCGCAATCGCGGCGCTGCAGCGCGAGATCGACAAGCGGCGGGAACTGGTCGGCCTCATTGGCGGCAAGGAAGCCCGCAAGGCCGCCGAGGACGCCAGCAAAGAACTGGACAAGTACCTGGATCCGTCGCGCGCGGAGAGCTTCGGCGAAGCGCTGACCCGAGCCTTCGACGGTGCCGGCAACAGCCTGGCACGGCTCAGCAATTCGCTGCAGCTCTACTCCCGTCAGCAGGTCGACATCGGGAAGCAGCAGGCCTTGGTCAACGCTTCGAATGACCCTGCCAAGAAGCTACGCGCGCAGATCAAGATCAACGAGGACGCCCAGAAGTCGACCATCGGCCTCTACGCCGGCATGGCCGGCGCGGCCAAGGGCTTCTTCAGTGAGGGCACCAAGGGCTATAAGGCGCTGGAGGCTGCTGAGACGGCCTTCCGCGCCTACCAGCTGGCCAGCGACCTGGTGAAGGGCGCCAGCGCCGCGGCGGTGGCCATTGCGAGCCAGGGTCAGGGCGACCCTTACACCGCGTTCCCGCGCATGGCGGCGATGGCTGCCGCGATGGCGGCGCTGGGCTTCGCGGTCACCGGCGGATTCGCCAGCGGCCCTTCTGGCGGCGGCGACGGTGCGCCGGTGGCCACTGGCAAGGGCACGGTCTTCGGCGATGCCAACGCGCTCAGCGAAAGCATCTCCCGCTCGACCGACCGCCTGTCGGAGACGGCAAGCCTGCAGCTATCCACCCAGAGCGGCATGCTGGCCAGCCTGCGCAGCATCGAGAACAACATCGGCGGCATCACCGGCCTGGTGCTGCGCGGCCAAGAATCGCAAGGCTCAGCCGGCGAGCGCTTCGGCATCAACGAGGGCACGCGCACAAGCGGCATAGGCAGCGTTTTCGGCTCGGTCACTCCCATCGGCTTGGTGGACAAGTTGCTGTTTGGCGGCCGCATCACCAACGCCCTGTTCGGCAAGAAGACGACCATCACCGGCAACGGCCTGTTCGCAGACCAGCAGTCGCTGCAAAGCATCATCGGCGGCGGGCTCAACCTGCAGGACTACGTCGACGTCAACAGCACGAAGAAGTTCTTCGGTATCAAGGTCAGCAACAAGAACAGCACCCAGTATTCGCCGGCAGATGCCCAGCTGCAGCAGCAGTTCGGCCAGGTGTTCAAGGACATCTACTCGACCATCCTGCAGGCCTCCGATCCGCTCGACCTCGCCTTCGACCAGGTCAAGGCCAAGCTTGACGCCTTCGTGGTCGACATCGGCAAGATCGACCTCAAGGGCCTGACCGGCGAGCAGATCTCCGAGAAGCTCGCCGCGGTGCTGGGTGCGGCCAGCGACAACATCGCCACCGCGGCCATTCCCGGCCTGCAGGCCTTCCAGAACGTGGGCGAGGGCTACTTCGAGACGGTCATCCGCGTGGCCTCTGGCATCGAGACGGCCGAGGCTGCGCTCGAACTGCTCGGCGTCAGCGCCATCAAGTTCAACGACATCGCGCTCAAGCAGGGCGATGTGGCCGCCGAGATCGTGCGCGGCTCCATCGCCAAGGCTGAGACGGTGGCCGGCCAGGTCATCACGCTGTTGGGCCGCGAGATCACCCTGCCCAAGCTCTCTTCGGTCGGCCAGATCATCTCCAACCTCGACGGCAGCGCCGAGGAGCTGGCCTCGGCCTACAGCTCGCTGGTCGACGTGCGCGATGTGCTGATCTCCATCGGCGCCAGCGGCGAGAGCCTGACCACGGCCATGATCCGCGGCGCCGGCGGCCTGGACCAGCTGCAGACGGGGCTGTCCGACTACCTCGACAACTTCTTCACCGAGGCCGAGCGCACCGCCGCCGGCCGCACGCGTCTGCAGGGCCAGTTCGACCGCCTGGGCCTGGGCGAGCTGCCGCAAACCCGCGAGGCCTTCCGCGAACTCGTCACCGGCATCAACACCAGCACCGAGTCGGGCCAGAAGCTGTTCGCGCAGCTGGTGGGCCTGTCGGGCGCCTTCGCCGAGCTGGTGCCGGCCGTCGAGTCGGTCGCTGACACCACGGCCGAGACGATGCGGCGCCTAACGCAGAGCTACGGTGACAGCCGCGCGCAGTTGGAGATCGAGCTGCAGCGCGCGCTTGGCGACGAAACCGGGGCCCGCGCCCGCGAGCGTGCCCTGCAGCTGGCGCGTGACTCGGTCGGTCTGTCGCCGGCAGACGCCGAGGCTCTGGCCGGCCTCTACGACTACAACCGCGCGCTGCGCGACCAGATCGACGCCGCGCGCGCCGCGGTGGAAGCTCAGAAGGCCATCGAGGCAGCGCAGAAGAGCGCCGCCGAGGCCGCCATGCGCGCAGCCGAAGCGCTGCAGCGCACCTTTGACGATTTGGCAGGCACCCGCTTTGACCTAGAGAACGAGTTGCTGACCCAGCAGGGCCGGCCCGAGGACGTGCTGCGCCGCACCCGCGAGCGAGACCTTGGACAGCTCACAGGCGGCCTCACGCCCGAGGACGCGGCGCGAGTCGCAGCGGCCTACGATTTCAACGCCGCGTTGCGCCAGCAGATCGATGCGATGGTCGCGGCCAAGACTGCGGCGGAGCAGGCCGCGCAGGCAGAGGCACAGCGTGCCGCCGATGAGCAGCAGCGGCTAGCCGGCGTCGCGCAGCAGCGCGAGGGGCTTGAAGGCCGGCTGCTGCAGCTGCAGGGCGATACGGCCGCGCTGCGCGCACGCGAACTGCTCGGAATCGATGAATCGAACCGTGCCATTCTGGAGCGCATCTTCGCGCTTGAGGATGAACAGGCCGCCGCGAGCCTTGCAGCGCAGGCGGCCCGGGATCTTGAGGCGGCAACCAAGGCCGCAGCCGACGCCGAATCTGAGCGCTTGCGTGGCATCGCCAGCGAGCGCGACAACCTCGTCGGCCGGCTGCTGCAGGCCCAGGGCAACACGGCGGCGATTCGTGAGCGTGAGCTGGCCGCGCTCGACGCCAGCAACCGATTCATCCTGGAGCAGATCTTCGCGCTTGAGGATCAGCGCGCCGCCAATGAAGCCGCTACCCAGGCCGCCCAAGAAGCGGCCCGCGCCGCAGAGCAGCTGCGCAGCGCCTGGCAGTCGGTTACCGACACCATCTTCGACGAGGTCAAACGCATTCGCGACCTCATGGGCGGCGACTCGGCGCAGAGCCTGGCCAGCGCTCAAGCGCAGTTCGCCATCACGACCGCACAGGCGCGCGCAGGCGACCAAGAGGCCGCGAAGCTGCTGCCCAGCCTGAGCCAGACGCTGTTGCAGTTGGCCGAGCAAAGCGCCACCAGCCTGCTGGACGTCGAGCGCATTCGCGCACAGGTGGCGGCGAGCCTGGAGCAGACCGGCGGCAGTCTCGTCGCCCGGTTCGGTCTCTCCGCGCCGCGCTTGTCCACCGGCACCAACTACGTGCCGCAGGACATGCTGGCTGTCATCCACAAAGGCGAAGCCGTGGTGCCGCGGCAGTTCAACCCGGCGGCATCCGGTGCAGCGGGCGGCAAAGACCGTGCGGCCGCCTCCATCGACGCAATGCGTGAAGAGAACAAGGCGCAAGCCCTTGCCATCGTGAAGCTCCAAACCGAGATCGCCAAGCTGCTGCGCAAGTGGGACGGCGAAGGCGTCCCAGAAGAAAGGTCGGTCGCGGCATGACGACACCATTGCGAATCGTCAACCCGCTGCCCGTCACGGATAGCGTGCTGGTGGCAACCGACGTCCCCGAGGACTCCACTTCGGCGTGGAGCGGCGCCACGACCTACAACGTTGGCGACCGCGTGCACCTGGTCGGCACGCACAAGGTCTATGAGAGCGTCGCGGCAAGCAACCTCAACAACAACCCTGCCACCGAGCCAGAGTGGGTAGAGGTCGGCCCCACCAATCGCTGGGCGATGTTCGACCGAAGCAACAGCACGCAGACCGCGCAGAGCACGAGCTTCTACTACCGCCTGCAGCCGACGGCCGCCTACAACGTGGTCGCGCTGCTCGGGCTCACCGGCGCGCTGACGCTGCGCGTGCGCGTGACGCACGGCTCGCTGGGCTTGCTCTACGACCAGACCATCGACCTGACCAGCCTGCCTGCCCAGTCAGGCTGGTGGGAATGGTTCTACGGCGAGCGCCGCGGCCCGACCCTGGCCCTGGTCGACGTGCCCGGAATCATCGGCGCCGAGCTGCGCGTCGACGTCACCGGCACGACCCAGTTGGCGGCCGGCGTGCTGCTCTTCGGCCAGGCCAAAGACATCGGCATCTTGGTCCAGCAGGGCGCGCGGGTCGGCATCCAGGACTACAGCCGCAAAGAGACCAACGACTTCGGCGATGTCGTCCTCGTGCAGCGCGCTTTCGCCAAGCGCGCGAGCTACGACCTACCCATCCGCGCAGAGCTGGTGGACGAAGCGGTCAGCTTCCTCGCCAGCATCCGAGCAACCCCCTGCCTATTCATCGCGCCAAAGTACGAGAGCGCGGTTGTGTACGGCTTCTACAAGGAGTTCGACGTGAACATCGCCTATCACTCCGTCAGCGAATGCTCGCTGCAGGTGGAGGGTCTGACGTGACCACCATCTCTGATCTCCCGCCGGCCCCGCAGCCGACCGACGACACCGCGACCTTCAACACCAAGGCGTTCGCGATCCTGGCTGCATGGCAGACCATGATTGACGAACAGAACGCGCAGGCCGGAGAGAACAACACGGCGGCAGCGACCGCCACAACTGGCGCCGCCACCGCGACGACGAAGGCGGCCGAGGCCTCGGCCCACGAGCTCGCCTCGGCCGCCAACGCCACTGCGGCTGCATCCAGCGCCGGCGCCATAGCCTGGGTCAGCGGCACGACCTATGCCGTTGACGACGCCAGGAAGTCGCCCATCGACCACCGCGTCTATTCGCGCCTCACAAATGGCGCTGGAACGACCGACCCAAGCGCGGACCCGACGAACTGGGAGCCCATCGCGCCGAACGGCCTCCAACTGGTCATTGAAGCCGGTACCAGCGCGGCCATCGCAGCCAACACCGACACGGCGTTCACGAACGCTGCGGCATGCGCTGCGACGGTGCCGGCAATCTCGGTTGGCGCGAGCTTCGTCGCTCGCTTCGATAACGGGCGGCTCGACAACACCGTCGACCTCGGCGCGCGCTCGATGATCGGTCCGAATGGGCAGATCCGCGGCGGCGTCATCACTCTCAACACCGCACCTTTGATCAGCCTGCGCTGGTGGGGTGACTACTACCGGAGCAACTGATGAGCGGCACCCTTTCTGAAATGGGCTTTGGCGGCGGCAGCCGCGTCACATCACTGCCTTGCGGCTTCAGCGCCGCATCCGGAATCTTGAGCCTCGGTCCGGCGATCACCACGCTCTCAGGCGCAACGCTGGCCGGCACATCCAACCTGAAAACCCTGCTCAACGTCACCGGCAGCCGGGTGCGGCTGAACGCTCTGAAGTTTCAGGCGGCTGATGCGACAGCACGCAACGTGCGCGTCGTCATCACCATCGATGGCGTTGTGGTTTTCGACAACACAGCCGCCTGCGCCGACACGAACCATCGGGCCGCGGTGGGGGTCGTGAAGTCGGACACCAACTCCTCGCTGCTGTTCCAGCCTGTGGACGCGCTCAACTCGGTCAAGATCGAGTTCGGGTGCAGCCTGGCCGAGACTGACAAGCTCTCTTTCTCGTACAACTACGAGGTGCGGTGATGAGTGAAGACAGCTACGTCACACGCCAGTCTGGCGGCGCCACAGTGATCCAACTGAGCAGGCCCGCGCCGGTGGATTCGGTTGTCGTCGTGACGATGGAGCAGGCCCGCCGGGCCCTGCTGCAGGCGGGCCTGCTCGGGGCCGTCGAAGCTTCCATAGCCGCGCTGCCCGAGCCGGACCGCAGCCAAGCGCAGATCACCTGGGAATTCAAAACCCAAGTCTCCCGGACCGGCCCGCTGGTGCTGCTGATCGCCGGGCAGTTGGGCCTCACCGAAGCCCAGATCGACGCGCTCTTCGCTGCCGCAGCCACGATCACCTGACGCCAAGAACCTTAGCCCACCAGCCCGCCGCGTGCGGGCTTTTTTACGTCTGGACATCCCATGCGCAAGATCCTGCTCGCCGCGGCCCTGGTGGTCGCCTGCTCCTTTGCCAGCGCCATCGAGCGCAAGTGCCGCACCGATGACCTCTGGCGCGGCCCCGACAAGACCAAGCACATGCTCGGCGGCGCCGCCATTGCGTCAGCTGTCACGCTGGCCACCAAAGAGCCTCACTGGGGCTTCGCTGCTGGCCTCGCCGTCGGCGCTGCCAAAGAGATCTGGGACCGGCGCGGCAGCGGGACCTGCAGCTTCCAGGATTTCGCTGTCACCGCCGGCGGCGCTGCAGCCGGCGCTTACGGAACGGCCTGGCTGATCCTGCCGCAGCGGCGGGGCGTCGCGGTCGCCTATGTGAAGGCGTTCTGATGCAGTACCGCGAAACCGACCGCATGGGGCTCGACCCCGTCCCCAGCCGATGGAGCATTGACAGAAAGGTTCCCGTGTGGGGATTGCTGATGATGGCGAGCGCCATCGCAGGGCAGGCCATCCTGCTGTGGAACGGCCAGCAGTTGCAGGCCCAGCGCCTGGACGACTACGGGACCAAGATCGTCGCTCTCACGGTCGAGGTCAAGGAGCTGAACGCCCAGCTCAGCGCCAAGGCCAGCAAGGACAACGAGCAGGACCTGCGCCTCAATGAGTACAGCCGTCGGCTGCTGCTGCTTGAGGGCGACCGGTACGGGGGGCGGCGATGAAGCTGATCGACGACGCCGGCAAGGTCTGGCACAAGTTGTGGTCGGTGCGGCTGGCGCTGCTGGGCGCGCTGTTCTCGGCGGCCGAGTTCGCTGTGTCTCTGGCGCCTGATGCTGTGGCCGATGTGGTCGGGCAGGGGCGCTTTGCCGCCGTCGCCTTCGTCGTCGGCATCGGCGCTGCCATCGCGCGCCTGGTGCAGCAGCTGAGGCTCAAGGAATGAGCGCCCGCAAGCCCATCGGCAAGCGCACCAAGGCTGGTGTTCTGGTCGGCGCCGTGGCTGGCGGGCTCATGCTGGCCAGCCCTCAACTGCTCGACTTCCTGGGCGACTGGGAAGGGCGCGGCCGCACGGTCTACGCCGACAAGCTGGCGGGCGGCCTGCCCACGGCGTGCGGCGGGTTGACGAACCACACCAGCTCCAAGCCGGTGATCGTCGGCGAGGTTTGGACCGAGGAGGAGTGCGCGGCCGGCATGAGCGAGGTTGTGACGGCCGGACAGCTCAAGCTGGCCGACTGCTTCACGCGCCAGCCGCCGCAGCACGTCTTCAATGCCTTCAGCAGCCATGAGCACAACTTCGGCGTGGCCGCGACTTGCGGGAGCCAGGCCATGGCCGCCTTCAATGCAGGCGACACCGCAGCGGCCTGCCGGTTGATCGCCTACACCCCGGACGGAAAGCCGAACTGGTCTTCCGTCAAGACGGGCCGCACGCTGCCGAACGGCAAGCCCGAGCTGCGCTTCGTGCAGGGCTTACAGAACCGGCGCCTGGCCGAGATGGCGATGTGTGAGGGGCGGAAGTGATCACCGCGCTCGCCATCCTCCGCCGCGTGCCGGTGCTGGGCTGGGTCGTGCTGGCCCTGGGGCTGCTGCTGGGCGCGCAGACCCTGCGCCTCAGCGCCTCGCAGGCCGACGTGGCGCGGGCGAAGGCCGAGACATCCAAGGTGCGCGCCGAGTTCGGGGCCTACCGCGAAACCCAAGAGCGCAACGCCCGCCAAGCGCTCGAATCCTTCGCGCGCGACGCCGCGCTCACCGCCAAGAAACGCCAAGAGGCCGCTGATGCCGAACACCTCGCCCGCCAAGCCGCTGAGGCTGATGCTGCTCGCCTGCGCCGCACTGCTGGCCAGCTGCAGCGCTACTCCGCCGATCTCGCCACCTCCCTCGGTGATCGTGCGCGAGATACCGCCACTGCCAGCAGCTGCGAGACAGCAGACGCGCGCATCGTCCGGCTCTCCCTCGTGGTCGGCGCGCTTGACGACTTTGCGGCAGAGGCAGCAGGAGCTGCTGACAGCGCCATTCGCGCCGGCCAGCTCTGCGTCGCAAGCTACGACGCGCTGACGCCGTAGCGATGAGACGGCCATGCCCTGGCACCTTCAGCCCACCCGCCTGACAGCCCGCCTGTTCTCGGCGAGCCGCAGCTTCGAGCAGCGCGACCCGCCCGACGTCATTGCCCAGGTAGACCTGACTGCCGACGGCGCGGCCTACATCCACGCCACCATGAGCCGAGCAGATGGCGCCACGCCCCCGGGCGTCTGGCGCGAGCTGATCCGCAAGCTCCGTGACTTCGGTGTCACGTCCGTGAGCTGGGACCACAAGGGCAAGACCGGCGGCGGCGACACGGGCAGGGCCTGGCAGGACACGGTGGCGGTGGAGCGCTAGGGCAGCTTGCCACGCTCAGGGCCCCTTGGTCCCGTCGTGCCCGCGCAGATGCTGATTCGTCGGCGCCAGCGCGTAGTTCTCGTCAACGTTCTCCGGGCAGCTTCGGACCTCGCACGACCCTTCGATGCGGGTAGCGGTCGGATCGTGCTTCAGCGCCTCGCCCTCAGCGAATCTGCACGCGCTCTTGCGGCGACGGCCCCACTGATCGGTCATCATCCAAAACCAGAACTCAACGTCTTTCATGCTGTATTTTTATACAGTCAAGCGAGTTAGCGAGTCGTGCAAAATACTATCGTTGCTGGGTCATCTCATTGCGGTTTGGTTGGTCGGTTCTCTAAGTTATTGATGGGTATGGAGAATCACCTCCCTTACACGGAGATTGTCGGCGGTTCGAGCCCGTCAGCGCCCACCACCCGCCCCGGGACGGCATTGCCGTCTCGCACTTAGAATGCGGCTCTCCTCGAAGGCGAACCCCGGTTCGCCTTCGTCGCGTTTGATTCCTAGCGCTTGATCGTCAAGGCTTTCCGAGATGTTTGAATTCGTCCGCCAACACAACCGCCTGTTCCAGTTCATCCTGCTGATCCTGATCCTGCCGTCCTTCGCCTTCGTCGGCATGCAGGGCTATACCAGCATGATGGACGGCGCCAACGCCAGCGTGGCCACCGTCGATGGCCGCAAGATCACGCAAGCCGAATGGGACTTTGCCCAGCGCGAGCAGGCTGATCGCATCCGCCGCCAGAGCCCCGGCGTCGACGCCAAGCTGCTGGACACGCCCGAAGTCAAGCGCCAGGCCCTCGAAGGCCTCGTCAACGAGCGCACGCTCAAGGCGGCCGCGGAAGACCAGCACTTCACGCCCAGCGCCGAGGCCGTCAACGCCAGGTTCTGGAACGATCCTCAGTTCGCCTTCCTGCGCAACCCAGACGGCACGGTCAACAAGGCCATGCTGGCCGCGCAGGGCATGACCCCCTCGATCTTTCTCGAGCGCCTGCGCCAGGACTACGCGATCCGCCAGGTCACGGCGCCCATCGAAACTTCGGCCACTGTCGGCACTGCTGCGCCGAAGCTGGCCTTTGATGCGCTGCTCCAGCAGCGTGAGGTGCAATTGCAGCGTTTCGACGTCGCGGGCTTTGCTGCCAAGCTCAACCCGAGCGACGCCGAGATCGAAGCCTTCTACAAGGAGCCGGCCAACGCTGCCAAGTTGCAACTGCCCGAAACGGCTCAGATCCAGTACGTCGTGCTGGATTTGGAGGCCCTGAAGCAGGACGTCAAGTTCACCGAAGACGACCTGCTGACCTACTACAAGGAAAACGCGGCTCGCTACGGCGTGCCCGAAGAGCGCCGCGCCAGCCACATCCTGATCAAGGCGGAGCGCGGCGCGTCGGCCGACGAGCGTGCCAAAGCCAAGACCAGGGCCGAAGACATCCTGGCGCAGGTGCGCAAGAACCCGGCCGAGTTCGCTGCCTTGGCAAAGAAGAACTCCCAGGACGAAGGCTCTGCGGCCAATGGCGGCGACCTCGACTTCTTCAGCCGCGGCGCCATGGTCAAGGAGTTCGATGCCGCCGTTTACGCCATGAAGCAGGGCGAAATCAGCAACCTCGTCGAGACTGATTTCGGCTACCACATCATCCAGCTGACCGGCACCCGCGGTGGCGAGAAAAAGCCCTTCGAAGCCGTGCGCGCCGAAATCGAGGGCGAAGTGCGCAAGCAGCTCGCTCAGCGTCGTTATGCGGAAGCCGCCGAGCAGTTCGGCAATCTCGTCTACGAGCAGGCCGACAGCCTGCAACCCGCTGTCGATAAGCTCAAGCTGCAGATCCAGACCGCCACCGTCCAACGCCAGCCTCAAGCCGGCGCGACGGGCGTGCTGGCTTCACCCAAGCTGCTTGACGCAGTCTTCGGCGCGGAGGCGCTGCGCAACAAACGCAATACCGAAGCCGTCGAAACCGGTGCCAGCCAGATGGTGTCGGCCCGGGTTGTCCAGCACAGCCCGGCCCGCGTGCCGCCGCTCGCCGACGTGAAGGACAAGGTGCGGCAGCAACTCGTCCAGAAGCTGGCGTCGGAGCAGGCCAAGAAGGCCGGCGAGGCGCGATTGGCCGCGCTGAAGGCCAACCCCGCCGACACCACCGGACTGGATGCGGCCGTCACGGTGTCGCGTGCCAAGCCGCAAGCCTTGAGCCGTGAGCAGCTCGAGGCGGTGCTGGGTGCCGATGCCTCCAAGCTGCCCGCCGTGGTGGGCTTTGCGGCGGATGAGGGAGGCTATGTTGTCGCGCGCATCAACCAACTGCAGCCGCGCGATGCCGCTGTCATCGACGACACGCGAGCCGCGCAGCAATACGCGGCCGCCTGGGCCAGGGCCGAAGGACAAGCCTTCATGGCAGCACTGAAGTCTCGATACAAGGCCGTCATCAATGTCGCCGCGCCGGCGTCCGCAGCCAGCGCGCCCTGACTTTCCGCTATACTCTTTGGCTCTGCGGTGGCTGTAGCTCAGTTGGTAGAGTCCAGGATTGTGATTCCTGTTGTCGCGGGTTCGAGTCCCGTCAGCCACCCCAAGATCTCCAAGTAAAAAAGGCACCACCGGGTGCCTTTTTGCTTTTTCGGGGCCGGCAGGGATCGACCCAGCGCGGCCCGGTCCACTTTGCAGGTCAGTGCGGCTCGGCCAGGTCGCCGAGCAACTGCGTCTTGCGTGCGGCGAGTTCTTCGCCCATCACATCGAGGTCGAGATCGGACTTGCGGATCTTGGGGAACATCTCGCCTTCTTCTTCCTTGACGTGGTGGTCGATGTATTCGCCCAGCACCTTCACCTTGGCGTCGAAGTGGGGATCGTCGGGCGTGGCGGCTTCGATCTGCGCGATCAGGTCCTTGGCGCTGGCATGCTCGACGTCGGCTTCGTCGACAAGGTCTTCGTCCTCGCCGAGCACTTCGCGGGCGGCCGGATAGAAGAGCTCTTCCTCTACGGTGGCGTGCGCCGTCAGCATGGCGCAGATCTGCAGGGCAAGGGCCTGCTTCTCCTCGACGTCGCCGTCGGCTTTGGCCAGCTTGTCGTACTCCTTGAAGAGTGCCTTCACGTCCTTGTGGTCCTGCGTCAGCATGTCGACGGCGTCAGGCGCCGACTTGCTCTTGGCGCTGCCCGAAGTCTTCTTCGCTGCTGATTTGGTGGCGGCGCCCTTGGACGCCTTGGCTGAGGTCTTCGTTGCGGTGGTTGGCATGTGATGTCCTACTGGCTGGTGGCAAAGAAGCGCTTCGCGACGGGATGTCGCTGGCGCGCGAGCCACCGGCATGGGCAAGCCACGTGCCGCGTGCAGCTGGCGCGCTGCCGCGCTGTTTCGCGGCAGCGCCGCGTGGCGTTTTGACGGCAGGGTTTACACGCCGGGGCGTTTGAGCCGCTGCGAGGGCCTGATGTCGGCTTTGAGCACGCGCGCCATTTGCGTCAGCGCCATGTCGCGCGCCTCATGCGCCTCTGCGGCGACGCAGTCGGGTGGCACCCAGACCGAATAGCCTCTGAGGTAGGCATCCATCGCGCTGAACAGCACGCAGCTGTCGGCCGCGATGCCGGTCACGATCAAGCGCTTGCAGCGCAGCTGTCCAAGCAGGATGTTCAACGGCGTGCCGTAGAAGGCCGAGTGCCTGGCCTTGAGCAGCGTGAAGTCCTCGCGCGTCGGCGCCAGCAGCTTGGCCATCTGGCCCGGCACGCCACGCAGGGCGGCGCAATGCTTCCAAAGCTCCTTGAAATCCGACGTCCACCGCTCGTAGTTGTCGTTGGCATAGACGGTGCGCACGCCCTGCCGGGCGAGCCGGCGGCGCAATGCGGCGGTCTGCCGGGCCGCCTCCAACGCCGAGGCCGCAATCTCTTGCGCGCCGTCGAAGTCCAACGGATTGATGAAGTCCACCAGCAGCAGGACGGTCTTGCTGGGTTCGAGTTTCTCGGTGCTGATCTTGCTCATGGCGATTGCGGTTGCGATGGCAAACCGCATGCCACAACGGCATGCCGTGCGCTCGAGTGCAGGCCTAACATTCGACCGATGGAAATCTATCTCGACGCGAACGCCACCACGCCCGTGCTGCCCCAGGCCCGCGAGGCGGCGATGGCAGCGATGGCCGAAGACTTCGGCAACCCCAGCAGCATCCACAGCACCGGCCTGAAGGCGCGCGCGCTGATGGACGCCGTGCGTGCCCGGGCGCGGCGCGTGCTGGGCGCGGGCTGCGGCCGGCTGCTGTTCCTGAGCGGCGCGACCGAAGGCATCCAGACCGCCGTGCTGTCGGCGCTCGGCGCGCTTCGCGAAGCCGCAGTGAAGCCCGAACTGCTGCTCTACGGCGCCACCGAGCACAAGGCCGTGCCCGAGGCCATCAGGCACTGGAACGCACTGCTCGGCCTGAACCTGCCGGCCCTGGCCATTCCAGTCGGCCGCGATGGCCGCCATGACCTGACCTGGCTGCGCGAGCACGCGCCGCGCGCCGGCCTCGTCTGCACCATGGCCGCGAACAACGAGACCGGCGTCATCAGCGACCTCGACGGCATCGAGGCCGCGCTGGCCGGCAGCGCCGCGCTGTGGATGGTGGACGGCGTGCAGGCCCTGGGCAAGCTGCCGCTGCGGCTGGCCGAGCGCCGTATCGACTACGCACCGTTCTCCGGCCACAAGCTCTATGCGCCCAAGGGCATCGGCCTGCTCTATGTGCGCGACGGTGCGCCGTTCACGCCGCTGCTGGCCGGCGGTGGCCAGGAGGGCGCCCTGCGCTCGGGTACCGAGAACATGTCGGGCATCGCCGCCCTCGGCGCCGTGCTGGCAGCGCTGGAGGACGGCAGGTCATTTCGTGACTACGCGACGCTGCTCGCCTACCGCGACCGCCTGACCGAAGCGCTGCAGCAGGCCTTCCCCGGCCTCGTCTTCAATGCACCCCCTGAGCATTGCCTGCCAACGACGTTGAACTTTGCCGTGCCGGGCATCACCTCCAAGCTGCTGCTGGACCTGTTCGACGCCGCCGAGCTGCGCGTCAGCGGCGGTTCGGCCTGCAGCGCGGCCAAGGCGCAGCCCAGCTATGTGCTCGAAGCCATGGGCCTGCCCGCCTGGCAGACCGCCTCGGCGGTGCGACTTTCCTTTGGCCCGGTCGACGACGCTGCCTTCGTCGCCGAGGCCTGCGCGCGTATCCGCATCTGCGGCGAGTCGCTGCGCGAAAGCTGCCTGGACCCCAAGGCCCCAGGGCAGGCGCTGCCGGCCGACGGGTTGACCCGCTTCGTCATCGACGGTGCCTGCTGTTATCTGCTGGCCGACGCCGCCAGCCGGCGCGCCGTCGTCATCGACCCGTTGCCCGAGCTGACGCAGCGACTGGCCCAATGGATGAGCTGCCAGGGCTACGCACTCTCTGCCGTGCTGGACACCCACAGCCATGGTGACCACGCCTCGTCCGCGCCCGAACTGCTGGCCGCCGTGCAGCAGCCGCGCGGCGATGTCGATGCGCTGGGCTGGCCGCGCGGCGCGGAAGCGATCACGCTGGGTGCCTCGCGCTTGACCCGCCTGGCCGTCCCCGGCCATACCGAGGACTCGACCACCTATCTGCTGCGCGACGCAGGCGAGCTGCGCCTGGCCTTTGTCGGCGACACCGTCATGCCCGGCGCCCTGGGGCGCAGCGACTTCGAGCAGAGCGCGCCGCTGCAGTACGGCGCGTCGCTGGCCCGCCTGGAGCAGGCCGTCGGCCCGCACACGCTGCTGCTGCCTGGCCATGACTACGACGACCGTTTTGCCAGCACCCTGGCGGTCGAATGTGCCGCCCAGCCGCTGCTGGCCGACGTGCTCAGCGGTCGCATTGATGCAGCCGGTTTTGCCGCGGCCAAGGCGCAGCTGGAACAGGGCCTAGCCTTGACGCCGTACCAGACCGTGGCCTGCGGCGCGCGGGTCGACAGCGGCTGCGCGCTGATGTCGACCGAAGTCAGCCTGGACGACCTGCAAGCATCGCTGGCCCGCCACCCCGGCTTGCTGCTGGTGGACGTGCGCGAACCCTATGAGCAGCGACTTGGGCAGGCGCCCGAACTTGGCACCGCCGTCCAGCGCGAGGCCGTGCCACTGTCCGGCCTGCCCAATGCGTTGACGCGCTGGCTGGCCTTGCCGGCTGAGACACCCGTCGTCTTCTTCTGCCGCAGCGGCAACCGCAGCGTCCAGGCCGCGCGGGCATTGCGCCGGCTCGGCCATGAGCAGGCCTGGAGCCTCGGCGGCGGCCTGGCGCTCTGGCCGCGGGCTCTGGTCGGCACGGCCGATGCAGCCTTGGCGATCTAAAGGCTGTCGGCGACCCGTTCGGCCAGAGCCAGCGAGGCGGTCAGCCCGGGCGACTCGATGCCGAACAGGTTGACCAGCCCCGGTGTGGCGCAGTCGATGCGGAAGTCCGCCGCCGCCTCGCCCGGGCCGCTCAGCTTGGGCCGGATGCCGCTGTAGGCCGGCTGCAGTGCACCGGCGGGCAGCCCCGGCCAGTAGCCGCGCACCTCGGCCTCGAAAGCAGCACCAAGGGCCGGATCGACGGCATAGTCGAGCGCCGCCGGGTCGGTGTCTGGCAGCCATTGCACGTCCGGCCCGAAGCGCGCCTGACCGCCGAGGTCCAGCGTCAGGTGCACGCCCAGGCCGCCGTCCACGGGCAGCGGATAGATCAGGCGCTTGAACGGCGCCCGGCCGGCCAGTGAGAAATAGTGGCCGCGCGCGAAGCACAGCCGCGGTGCCGGCGTGCCGAGCGACGCTGCCACACGCACGGCAAACAATCCGGCCGCGTTGACGACGCAGCGCGCACCCAGCTCAAAGTCCGCACCGACGCGCAGCCGCCAGCCGTTGCCGTCTCGCGCGCCGCCGGTGACCGGGCTGGCCAGTGCCAGCACCGCGCCGGCGGCCTCGGCATCGCCCAGCAGCGCCGTCAGCAGCCCATGGCTGTCGACGATGCCGCTGGACGGCGACAACAAGGCGCCGACGGCCTGCAGCGCGGGCTCCAGCGCCAGCGCCTCGGCCCGGCTCAACAGGCGCAGGTCATCGACACCATGGGCCGCGCCGGCGGCCGCCAGCTGCGCCAGTCGCGGCAGGTCCTCGCTGCGCGTCGCCACGACGAGCTTGCCGCAGCGACGATGCGCAATGCCGCGCGCGGCGCAGTAGTCGTAGAGCAGCGCCTTGCCGCGCACGCACAGCTGCGCCTTCAGGCTGCCTGTCGGGTAGTAGAGCCCGGCGTGGATGACCTCGCTGTTGCGCGAGGAGATGCCGGTACCGATGGCGCTGCCGGCCTCGATGATGACGACCTCACGGCCGCGCAAGGCCAGCTCGCGCGCGACGGCAAGGCCGACGACGCCGGCACCGATGACTGCGGTATCCACATGGTCCATCACGAGAGTTTGCCTGCCTAAAATGCGCACGCGCCACGGGCTGTTGCCGCGGCGCCGTTCCTGCCGAGGGGTGCTGCGACGGAGGCCACGATGCCTCCGCCACGCTGGGTGGTGACGACCGGACAAGGGCGCCCTCTGTGAAGAAGAGGCTCCCCATGCCGTCGCCGTCCCCATCGATACGCACCATCCTGCCCTTGGCCATCGTCACGGGCGTCAGCATGGCCGCGCTGGATCTCTATCTGCCCGCCGTGCCGGCCCTGCAATCGGGCCTGGGCATCAGCGTGCCCATGGCGCAGGCGACCGTGGCCGTCTACCTCGCCGGCCTGGCCGCTGCCCAGCTGCTGTGGGGCGAGCTGCTGAACCGCCTGGGCCCACGCCGCTGTATGGAGGTGGGCCTGGCGCTGCTTGCCATCACCAGCCTGGGCTGTGCGCTGGCGCCCAATATCGAGACGCTGCTGGTGCTGCGCCTGCTGCAGGGCGTGGCGGCCGGGGCGGCCACCATCGTGTCGCCCAGCGTCGTGCGCGCCACGCTGGCGGATGTCGACGTGGTGCGCGGTATCGCGGCCATCTCCATGGTTGAAGCCATCGTGCCGGCAGCTGCACCGGTGCTCGGCGCGCTGCTGCTGCGTGTGACGGACTGGCGTGGCACCTTCTGGGTGTTGATGGGCCTGTCGCTGCTCGTGCTGCCCTGGGTCGTCAAAATCGCGCCGCGCCGGCTGCCGGGGCTGGACATGGCCCACCACGCCAGCTATTTGGACATTGCGCGCAACCCACGCTTCCTGCGCCTGGCGCTGTCGCATGCGCTGTGCATCGGGGCGCTGCTCACCTTCCTGGCCAGCTCGCCGCAGCTGCTTCAGCACACGTTGGGCCTGGGCTCCGAGTCCTTTGCGATGCAGCAGGTCGTCGGCGTCGGCGCCTTCATGTTGTTCGCCACGCAGTCGGGCCGGCTGGCCGCCAAGCTGGGCCATGCCCGCCTGGTGTGGCTGGGCAATGCCGTGCAGTTGGCGGCGTGTTCGCTCGCCCTGGTCGCCGCGCTGGTGTGGGGCGCTCTGCCCTATGCGGCGCTGCTGGCCTACTGGTTCTGCTTCTGCGGCGCACTGGCCATTCGCGGGCCGGCGACCTTCGGCGACGCGCTGGCCGTGCCGCCCGCGCAGATGGGCCGGGCCACGGCCATGCTGGTCCTGGCGCTGCTGGCCGCGGGCGCTGTGGGTACGCAGGTCGTTGCACCTTTCATGGGCCGGGCCGACAGCACCGTGCCGCTTTTTTGCAGCGTGCTGTTGATGCTGCTGGCCAGCGCGGCGCTGGTGTGCCGCTATCCGGTGGCGCCGCCCGCTGCCGTGGCTGCCGGCTGACGCCGAGGCCGCCGTTCAGGCGGTGATCGGTTCGGTGCGCGCCAGCAGCCAGGCCAGCGCCGGGCCACTCACCAGCGGCTGCAGCCGCTCGCGCACCGTCGCGTGATAGCCGTTCAGCCACCCGATCTCGTCGGCGCGCATCAGGCCCAGGTCGATGCAGCGGGTGTCGATGGGGCAAAGCGTCAGCGTCTCGAACGCCAGCATCTCGCCGAAGGCATTGTTCTCCGGCGTGGCGACGGCCACGTTCATGACAAGGTTCTCGATGCGCACGCCCCACTGCCCCGGCCGGTACAGGCCGGGCTCGATGGAGGTGATCATGCCGGGCTCCATGGCCATCTGCGGCTCGGGGATGGCCTTGCTGATGCTCTGCGGGCCTTCGTGCACGTTCAGGAAGTAGCCCACGCCGTGGCCGGTGCCGTGGCCGTAGTCCAGGCCGTGCTCCCACAGCGGCGCGCGGGCGATGGCATCCAGCATGGGGCTGAGCGTGCCGCGCGGGAAGCGGGTGCGCGACAGCGCCAGCGTGCCCTTGAGCACCAGCGTGTAGTCGCGCTTTTGCGCGGCGCTGACGGTGCCGATCGGCCAGACCCGCGTGATGTCGGTCGTGCCGCCGAGGTACTGGCCGCCGGAGTCGATCAGCAGCAGGCCGTCGCCCTCGATCTGCGCGAAGGATTCGGGCGTGGCGTGGTAATGGGGCAGGGCGCCATTGGCCATCCAGCCGGCGATTGTTGAAAAGCTCGGCCCGATGAAGTTCTTGCGCTTCCTGCGCGCGGCACTGAGCTGGGTGTCCACATCCAGCTCGCTCCAGCGCTCGCCGCGCGCCAGCGACGCCTCGAACTCTGCGTAGAACTCGCACATGGCCGCGCCGTCCTCGGCCATCGCCTCGCGGATGAAGACCGCTTCGGCGGCGGTCTTGCGGCTCTTCAGCAGCGTGCTCGGGTTGATCTGCTCGACGACGGCCACGCCCGCCGGCACGGCCTCACGCAGGCCCAGCGTCACGCGGCGCGGGTCGACCAGCAGCTTGGCGCTGGCAGGCAGCGTGGCCAGCGCCTCGGCGGCCTGGTCATAGCGCGCGAGCTGGATGCCATCGGCCGCCAGCCGCGCCGCCACGTCGGCGGGCACCTTGTCGTCGCCGATGAAGAGGCGGCCACCCACCGCATCCAGCAGCAGGTGGGCGATGAAGACGGGGTTGCACACCACGTCGGCACCGCGCAGGTTCAGCAGCCAGGCCACATCGTCCACGGTGGACACGAGGTGGTGGGTCGCGCTGATCATGGCCATCGCCGCACGCACGCGGGCCAGCTTGGCGGCGCGGCTGACGGCGGCCTGCGGCGGCAGGTGCTCGTAGACGGCGTCCGTCGGCAGGCCCGGGCGGTCGTCCCAGGCGGACTGGATCAGGTCGACGTCGGTACGCAGCGTGATGCCCTTGCGGCCCAGGCCAGCGCGCAGTGCATTGGCCAGCGCCAGCCCAAGCACCTGGCCGTCCACCGCCAGCACCTGGCCGGGCTGCAGTTCATTGGCGATCCAGTCGATGTACTGCGTGGACGCGCCGGAGCTCATCTTCTCCAGCGCGATGCCGCTGCCGGCGAGCTGGGTCTCGGCCTGGGCCCAGTAGCGGGCGTCGGCGAACAGTGCGGCGCGGTCGCGCGTGATGACGAGGTTGCCGACCGAGCCGGTGAAGCCCGACAGCCACTGCCGGCCCTGCCAGCGCTCGGGCAGGTACTCGGACAGATGCGGGTCGGCGGAGGGCACCAGCACGGCGTGTGCGCCGTTGGCGTTCAGCGCGTCGCGGATGCGTTCGATGCGCAGACGGGTTTCATGGGTGCGGGCGTCCATGACGTTCCTTGTGGGAAGTGAGTGGAGAGGGGTGGGACCGGTGCTTCAATCTTAGGCGCCTGCCCAAGGCATCGCGCTGCGGTTCCGGTCAGTTCTTCGCGGCGTCGGGAACTACAGCTCCGTCCGCAGCGTCCACAGCTCCGGGAACAGCACCACGTCGAGCATCTTGCGCAGATAGCTGACGCCGCCCGTGCCGCCCGTGCCGCGCTTGAAGCCGATGACGCGCTCCACGGTGGTCACGTGCCGGAAGCGCCAGAGGCGGAAGGCGTCCTCCAGGTCGACCAGCTCCTCGCCCATCTGGTAGAGGTCCCAGTGCGCTTGCGGCGCGCGGTAGACGGTCAGCCAGGCTTCCTTGACGCCCTCGTCGGCGGCATGGGGCTGGGTCCAGTCGCGCGCCAGGTTGGCCGCCGGCACGGGGATGCCGCGCCGCGCCAGCAGCTTCAGCGCCTCGTCGTAGAGCGACGGCGCCTCGTAGGCTTGCTTCACCTGCGCGAGCAGGTCGGGCCGGTGCTCGTGGGGCTTCAGCATCGCCGCGTTCTTGTTGCCCAGCATGAACTCGATGCGCCGGTACTGCGCGCTCTGGAAGCCGCTGCTCTTGGCCAGATAGGGCCGCACCGCGCTGTACTCGGGCGGCGTCATCGTGGCCAGCACATCCCAGGCGTGGACCAGCTGCTCCATGATGCGCGACACCCGCGCCAGCATCTTGAAGGCCTCGGGCAGGCGGTCGGCGGCCACATTGGCGATGGCCGCGTGCAGCTCATGCAGCATCAGCTTCATCCACAGCTCCGAGGTCTGGTGCTGCACGATGAAGAGCATCTCGTTGTGGTCGGGCGAGAGCGGCTTCTGGGCGCTCAGGATGGCGTCGAGCTGCAGGTAGTCGCCGTAGCTCATGTCCTTGGAGAAATCGAGCTGGGCGCCGTGGTGTTGGATGGGCTCGCTCAAGGTCAGGTCACCTTCGATCGGCTGGTGAATTGCGGCGCATCCCAGGAGCGCGAGTCGAGGATCTGGCCCAGCACGTCTACCGCCCGCGCCACATCGGCAAAGCCGTTGTACAGCGGCGCAAAGCCGAAGCGCAGCAACTCCGGGTCGCCGGCACGGAAGTCGCCGATGACGCCGTGGTGGATCAGCGCCTGCATCACCGCATAGCCATCAATGCCCTGCGGCAGCGAGAACGACACCTGCGAGCCGCGCAGCGCCGAGTCGCGCGGCGTCGCGATGACGGCGCCCGGCGCGCGCTCCTCCACGCCGCCGATGAAGGCCTCGGTCAGCGCCAGCGACTTGTTGCGCAGCGCCTTGATGCCGCCCAGCTTCTGCGCCGCGTCGAACACGTCCAGCGCCGTGTCCAGCCCGGTCATTGCCAACACCGCCGGCGTGCCGCACTGGTATTGCTGGATGCCCGGCGCGGGCTGGTATTCGCTGTCGAAATCGAAGGGGTTGGCGTGGCCCAGCCACCCCGTCAGCGGCTGCCACACCTGGCCCTCGTGGCGCGGGTGCATCCACACGAAGGACGGCGCGCCCGGGCCGCCGTTGAGGTATTTGTAACCGCAGCCGATGGCAAAGTCCGCCGCGCTGCCGAGCACGTCGATGGGCACCGCGCCGGCGCTGTGCGCCAGGTCCCACACGGCCAGCGCGCCGGCCTGCTGGGCCCAGCGCGTCAACAGGCCCATGTCGTGCATGCGCCCCGTGCGGTAGTTCACATGCGTCAGCATCAGCACGGCGCAGCGTTCGTCCAGCAGCGGCGGGATGTCCTCCGGCGTCTCGGCCAGGATCAGCTCGCCGCCGTGGGCGCGGGCCACGCTCTGGGCGATGTAGTTGTCGGTCGGGAAATTGCTGCGCTCGCTGACGATGACGCGGCGCTGGCCCTGCTGCAGTTGCAGCGCGGCGTGCAGCACCTTGTAGAGATTGACGGAGGTCGAGTCCGCCACCAGCACCTCGCCGGCCCGCGCGCCCAGCCACGGCGCCAGCCGGTCGCCCAGGCGGCGCGGCAGGTCGATCCAGCCGGCGGTGTTCCAGCTCTTGATCAGGCCCTGGCCCCACTCCTGCTCCACCGCGCGCTGGATGCGCTCGGGGGTTGCCTTGGGCAACGCGCCGAGGGAGTTGCCGTCCAGGTAGGTGATGCCGTCCGGCAGCGTGAACAGGTCGCGCAGGCTGCGCAGCGGGTCGGCGGCATCGAGCCGTTGGGCGTCTTCAAGATTCATGGCAGTTCCCTCAGGATGGCGCGCACCGGGCTGGCACAGGCGCCTTGTAGTTTGAGTGGCAGGGCGATCAGCTCGTAGTCGCCCTCGGGGACGTCGTCGAGCACCAGGTTCTCCAGCACGCGCAGGTCGTGGCGGCGCAGCAGCTGGTGGCTGTCCAGCATCTTGGAGTCGGCCGGGTCCACGCTCGGCGTGTCGATGCCGATGAGGCGCACGCCACGCGCGGCCAGCCAATCGACGGCCTCGGGCGCATAGGCGGTGAAGGCGGGGTTCCACGCGGTGTCGGCCCTCTCGCAGCAGCGCACCAGCACGCGCGGCGGCAGGTCGGCTTCAGCGTGCTGCAGGTGCTCGACCGTGATCAGCGGTGCCGCGCCGATGGCGTGGATGACGCGGCAGCGGCCCAGGTAGGTGTCCAGCGGCACCTCCGCAATGGCTGGCGCGTCGTTGGCGTAGTGCAGCGGCGCATCGGCATGCGCGCCCACATGCGGGCTCATCGTGATGGCGCTGAGGTTGACCGGGCAGCCGGGCGACAGCTGGGCGGTCCAGCGCAGGCGGTAGGGCTCGTCACCCGGGAAGATGGGTGCGTCGGGGGCGACCGTGGGGGAGATGTCCCACAGCCGGAGCTGGGTGCGGGGAAAGAGGTTGGAGCTCATGGCGGCGGCACCATAGCGTCGCGGGGGATGGCGTGGTGTCGGTTAAATCCAACTCCCTGTCAACCCGACGCGCCGCCGTCCGGGCCGTCACGCCGGCGTCGCGCCGATCCTCAGCGGCGGCGCCTCGCGCCCGGCCGGGTCCACCAGCACCAGCGCCAGCTCAACGGCTGGCGGCGCCAGCGGGCCGCGTTCGATGGCCAGGTCCAGCGCGCCGTTGTTCAGCACCAGCACCTCTGGCTCGGGCGCCCAGTCGCCGCCGTTCAGCTTCAGGTGCAGGCGCACGGCAAAGCCGCCCACCGCGCGCGGGCTGGCCACCGGGCCGCCGCGGATCGCCAGCGTCAGCCGCCAGTTGCCTGCTGCGCCGGGGCCGACTGTCGCCGTCACGCTGCCGTCCGGCAGCTGCGGGATGTCTGCGGGCATGAACAGTGCCACTGCCGGTGCCGACAACGCGCTGAACGCGCCCGCTGCGTTCTGGCGCTGCGCCGGCTGCATCGGCTCGATGGCGCCGGCCGGCAGCGGCACTTCCGCCACGCCTGGCGGCAGGCGGCGCTCGGCCGGCATGCGCACCTCGGCCCAGTAGTGGTAGCGCACGTAGGCGAGCAGGGGTGCATCGTCCACCCGGGCAGTGAACTCATCGCCGTCCAGGCGCAGCAGGCCGCGGCCGATCTCGCGGGCGTACAGCGCGTCCGGCACGCCGCCGCTGGCACGGCGCAGGCGGTACTCGGGCGGCTGCGCATCGTCGGCGGGTGGCGCGTCGAACAGCCCCGGCTCGGCGGCGCGCAGGGCCACCA
>NZ_JBQVNP010000012.1:0-65481 GCF_052436255.1 Roseateles sp.
GCCTGGCGCGCCTCGGCCAGCGCGGCGAGGGTGCCGGCGACGTCGGTGCTGGCGCCAAGACCCGGCCCCAGGCCGAGATGGCGCAGCAGGGCCAGCGTGGCCTCGCGGCTGTCGGCGCGCGCCTTGGCCAGCAGCAGGCGCACGGGCTCCAGAGCCGGCGGCGGCGTACCGCCCGGGTCCAGCGGCAGGGCCAGGCGGATCTCGAAACTGCTGCCGCGGCCGGGCTGGCTCTGCACATCCAGGCTGCCGCCCATCAGCTCGACGAGGCGGCGCGTGATGGCCAGCCCCAGGCCCGGGCCGCCGTAGCGCCGCGGGATGGAGGCGTCACCCTGCCGGAGCTCGCTGAACAGCGCATCAAGCTGTTCTGCGCTCATGCCGACGCCGCTGTCCTGCACGGTGATGCTCAGCGGCACGCGGCCCTGGGTGTCGCCGGGGTGGGTGGCCAGGCGCAGCCGCACCTCGCCGGCCGGCGTGAACTTGAGTGCGTTGGACAACAGGTTGACCAGCACCTGCTGCAGCCGCAGCGCGTCGCCGCGCAGCTGGCCGCGCGCGCCCAGCAGGCTGGCGTCGGCCCAGTCACAGATCAGCGCGACGTCGGGGTTCGCGTGCACCGGGCGCACCAGCTCGATCGCCTGGGCGACGACGTCCTCCAGCCGCAACGGCTGGGATTCGATCTCCATCTGGCCGGCTTCGATCTTGGACACGTCCAGCGCGTCGTTGATGAGGCTGAGCAACATGCGCGAGGCCGCGTCGGCCTTGGTGAGCAGGTCGCGCTGCTCGGCCGTCAGCGGGGTCTGCAACGCCAGCTGTGTCATGCCCATGACGGTGTTCATCGGCGTGCGGATCTCGTGGCTGATCTGGGCGAGGAAGCGGGTCCTGGCGTCGGTGGCGGCCTGGGTGCTGGCGATCAGCGCCCGGCTGTCATCGACATGCCGGCGCAGCATGAAGACGCACAGCAGCGGCAGCGGCAACAACAGGACGGTGAGGACGAGGGCCGCGTCGACGGACGGGCCGCCTGCGCTGCGCAGGCTCCAGAGCAGGGCCAGCAGCGCGAGCAGCGCCGCCATGGCAACCCAGAGAAGGCCGAGCGTGAGCGTGCGCTGGTGCATGGGCGGTGGTGTGAGAGCTGGCCAATTATGGTTGCGCGCCAAAGGGCGAATGTGCGCCGGATTGCCCTCCCACGCCCTGGGGAAAGCCCCGGGACGACCTCTGCCATGCCGCATGGGCCAGCGGGTATCCTGATCCGCCATGCCTCTCATCCTTGTCGTCGACGACCAGCCGAGCAACATCCACGCGCTGTATCAATTGCTGGTGGACGAATGCGAGGTCTCCATGGCCACCAGCGGCGCCGAGGCGCTGGCTTACTGCGCCCAGCAACTGCCCGACCTGATCCTGCTCGACGTGCTGATGCCCGCGATGAGCGGCTACGAAGTCTGCGACCGCCTCAAGGCCGATCCGCGCACGCGCGGTGTTCCCGTCATCTTCGTCACCGTGCAGGGCAGCGCCACCGACGAGGCCCAGGGTTTTGCGCATGGCGCGGTCGACTACATCCCCAAGCCCTTCGTCGACGTCGTCGTGAAGGCACGGGTGCGCACGCAGCTAGCGCTCAAGCTCGCCT
Organism: Roseateles sp.; assembly: GCF_052436255.1. Lineage (GTDB taxonomy): Bacteria > Pseudomonadota > Gammaproteobacteria > Burkholderiales > Burkholderiaceae_C > Pelomonas. The sequence goes on from NZ_JBQVNP010000012.1 coordinate 1,619, forward strand.
CGGAAAGCTTCGCGCGCTCGCAGATAGAACTCTTCCAACGCGACAAACTCGCCTCGGTGGGCCGCACCATCGCCGGCATTGCCCAGGAGCTCAGCTCGCCGCTGGGCAATGCCCTGATCTCGGCCTGCACGCTGCAGGACGACCTGGCCCACCTGCGCGGCCTGGCGGGCACCAGCAACATCAGGCGCAGCGACCTGGACAAGCATCTGCGCGTCAGCGAGGAGAGCGTCGGCCTGGTGCTGTCCAACCTGCAGCGCACGCTGTCCATCGTCGACTCCTTCCTGCAGTCCACGGCCGACAACTTCGGCGACCAGCGCCGCAGCTTCTCGCTGCTGGAGCTGGTGCACGAGGTCGTGGCCAGCCTGGCGCCCGCCCTCGACACCCACAAGGTCACATGCGAGCTCGACGTCATGGATGACCTGCATCTGTTGAGCTTCCGCGGCGCACTGGCCAAGGTGCTGACCACGCTGATCCAGAACGCCATCAAGCACGCCTATCGCGAGGCCGGCGGCGAAGTCCGCCTGCGCGTGCGCCCGCTGGGCACCGACCAGCTCGTCGTCACCGTGCAGGACCACGGCGTTGGCATCCCGCCCGGCATGCTGGGTCGCGTGTTCGACCCCTTCTTCTCGACGCGCTTCAGCAGCAGCCGCAGCGAGCCGGGGCTCTACATCGTGCGCAACCTGGTCACCTTTGCCCTGGGCGGCCAGATCCAGGTCGAATCCACGCCCGGGCTGGGCACGACCGTCAGGCTGACCTTGCCACTCATTTCGCCCGAGGCGCGGCGCGCGGTGGGCTGATGCGGGTGCCGCTGCGCACCCGACTGGCGCTGCTGGGTGGCCTGCTGCTGGCACTGGCCGCGGGGCTGGCGATTTATCTGGCACAAAGGCCCTCGGCCGAAGCCGCCCGCGGTCCCATCGTCATCGGCCTGTTGCAGGCGCTCAGCGGCCCGATGGCGCGGACCGAGGCGCCGCTGGTCGCTGTGGTCAAAATGGCCACCGACGAGATCAACGCCAGCGGGGGGCTGCTGGGCCGCCGCGTCGAGCTGAAGATCGAGGACACGCGCGGCGACCCGCGCGTCGCCGCAGCCGCGGCGGAGCGACTCATCTCGACCGACCGCGCCGTCGCCTTGTTCGGCTGCTGGTCTTCGGCCTGCCGCCTGGCCGTCAAGCCCGTCGTCGAGACGCACCGGCACCTGCTCTTCTACCCGCTGGCGCATGAAGGCATGGAGCAGTCTCGGCACATCATCTACACCGGCCCGACGCCCAACCAGCAAGTGTTGCCCGCGGCCGCCTGGGCGCTGCAGGGATTTGGCCGGCGTGTCTATCTGGTCGGCACCGACGGCCTCTACCCTAGGCGCGTGCACGCCGTGTTGCGCGACTTCATCGCCCTCGGCGGCGGCGAGGTGCTCGGTGAGCGCTTCGTGCCGCAGGCTGGCACGGACATGTCGGCCGTCATCGATGACCTGCAGAGGCTGCAGCCCGATGTCGTCCTCAGCACGGTCAGTGGCCTGAGCAACGGGGCCTTCTTCGACGCGCTGGTCGCCGCGGCGTTGACCGACCTGCCGCTGCTGTCCTTCCGCGCCGCCGAGCCCGAGATGCAGGCCTTTGGCGGCGGGCGGCTGGACCGGCACTTCACGGCCTGGGGCTATCTGCAGAGCCAGCCCGGGCCGGCCAACCAGGCTTTCCTGGCACGCCTGCAGCGCAGCCAGGGCCAAGCCGCGCAAGCCAGCGACCCGGCGGTGTCGGCCTATGTGAGCGTGCTGCTCTGGGCGGCCGCGGTGCGCGAGGTGGGCAGCGCGCAGACCGAAACGGTCAATGCCAACGTGCTGCAGCAGACCGTCTCGGCGCCGCAGGGCTTTGCTGCGGTGGACAGCCGCACGCGCCACCTGTGGCGCCAGCTGCGCATCGCCCAGGCCCAGCCCGGCGGCCAGCTCAGCGAGGTCTTCTTGCTGCCGGGCCACATACGGCCTGAGCCGTGGCCGGCGTTCCGGTCCCAGGCGCATTGGAAGGCCGCGCTGGCGCGCGCCGATGCGAGGCCGTGAGGAGCATGAGGACGATGGGGGCCGCGCCGTGAACCCCGCCGCGCCAACCGCCGAGTCGTCGCGCCGCGCCTGGCGCGTGGGCCCGGCGCTGCTGCTGGGTTTCATCCTGCTGTCCATGCTGCCGCTTGGGCTGGTGGGGCTGTGGCAGCTCGGCAGCTTCGAGCGCAGCCTGCACGAGACGGTGACCGAGGGCCTCGTCGCCATCTCGCGCAAGAAGGTGCACGAGATCAACGAGTACCTCAACGAGGTCCAGGTCGACGGCCGCCTCGTTGGCCAGTCCGTCAACACACGCGACCTGCTCGTGCAGCGCGGCGATGCGGTCAGCACCCGGGCCCCGGCCGGCAGCCTCGCCTTCTTCGAGCGGGTCTACGACACGGGCAAATACCTCAACCTGATGCTGGTACAGCCCGATGGCCGCATCAGCTTCGCGATAAAGCCCCCGGGCGGCTCGACACCCGAACTGGCCCGGCTTGACGGCGGCGACTTCGAGGGCAGCGAACTGCTGGCCGCGCACCGCCGCGCCATCGGCCATCTGCAACCGCAGCTGTCGCCAGCACAGCGCCTGCGTGGGCACGGCCCGGTGACGTTGTTCCTGGCCCATCCCGTGGTCGACGGTCACCGAGTGCTCGGCAGTGTCGTGCTGCAGCTGGACCTGGACCGGCTGCTGCGCGTGGCCACCGAACGCTCGGGCCTGGCGCTGACCGGCGAAACGGTGCTGGTGCGGCGCGATGGCGACCGCGCGGTCTTCATCAACGACCTCAAGCGGGCGCCGAGCCAGACGCTGAGCGGCGCATTGGACCTGTCCGCGCCGGTGGTGCCACCGGCCTTGCGGGGCCTGCGCGGCGAAAGCGGCAGCGGCCCGGCGCGCGACTATGCCGGCGTCGACGTCATCGCATCGTGGCGCCACCTGCCGGCGCTGGACTGGGGCATCTCGGTCAACATCGGTACCGCCGAGGCGTTCGCGCCGGCGCATGCGCTGCGCGACCGCCTGGCGCTGGCGCTCGGGCTGGCGCTGCTGCTGGCCCTGGGCCTGGGCCTGCTGCTCGGGCGCCGCATCGTCGAGCCGGTCGAGATGCTGGGCGGCGCGGTGGCGCGCATCGCCGGCGGCAAGCTCGACGAGCGCGCGCCGGTCTGCGGCTTTGCCGAGTTCCGTGAGCTGGCGCGTGGCTTCAACCGCATGACCGACCAGCTCGTCGTCGAGCGGCAGTTGCTGGAGGCACGCGTCGAGCAGCGCACGCGCGCGCTCAACGACAGCGAGCAACGTTTCCGCGGCGTGTTCGAGCGTGCCCAGGTCGGCATCGCGCTTTGCGATGCGCAGGGCGTCGTCCTCGACGTCAATCAGGCGCTGACCGCCATGCTCTGCCGCGAGGCCGGCGAGCTGCGTGGCGCCAGGCTGGCCGACCTGCCGGACTTCCGGCCTGGCCGCGTGCTGGGTGGCGAGCTGGCCCGCCTGTCCGGTGCGCGGGTGGAGCATGTCCGCTTCGAACGCGGCTTTGCCCTGCCAGGCGGCGGCGAGTTGTTTGTCGACGGCAGTGCCAGCGCCATCCGCGACCGGCGCGGCCGCTTGGTCAACATGGTGCAGATGCTGGTCGACGTGACCGAGCGTCATCGCGCCGAGGTGGAGCTGGTGCGGGCGCGCGTGGCGGCCGAGGCGGCCAGCCAGGCCAAGAGCGATTTCCTGGCCAACATGAGCCACGAGATCCGCACGCCGATGAGCGGCGCCCTGGGGATGCTCAACCTGCTGCTGCGCACCGAGCTGTCGCCGCGCCAGCTCGACTACGCCAGCAAGGCCCGCACGGCGGCGCAGGCCCTGCTGGCGGTCATCAACGACGTGCTGGACTTCTCCAAGGTCGAGGCCGGCAAGATGGAGCTGGACCCGCACCGCTTCGAGCTGAGCGACTTCATGCGCGAGCTGGCCGTCATCCTGTCGGCCAGTATCGGCACCAAGGATGTCGAGGTGCTGTTCCGCCTGGACCCGCGCCTGCCCGGCGCGCTGATTGGCGATTCGACGCGGCTGCGGCAGGGGCTGCTCAACCTGGCCGGCAATGCGTTGAAGTTCACCGAGCGCGGCGAGGTCGTCATCGGCCTGGCGCTGCTGGCTGAGGCCGGCGGCCGGGTCAGGTTGCGGTTCGAAGTGAGCGACACCGGCATCGGCATCCCGGCCGACAAGCTGCAGCACATCTTCGTCGGCTTCAGCCAGGCCGAGCAGTCGACCTCGCGGCGGTATGGGGGCACCGGCCTGGGCCTGGCCATCAGCCGCCGGCTGGTGGCATTGATGGGCGGCGAACTGCGCGTGGACAGCCGTGTCGGCGAGGGCAGCCGCTTTCATTTCGAGCTGCAGATGGAGGCTGCGGAAGAACCCACCGGCGAACCCGACACCGCGCAACGCGGGCTCAAGGTCCTCATCGTCGACGACAACCCGATGGCGCGCGAGGTGCTGCAGGGCATCGGCACCAGTCTGGGCTGGGATTGCGACATGGCGGCCAGCGGCGAGCAGGCCCTGTCCATGGTGCACCTCGCGGCCGAGCGTGGCGAGCCGCACTACCAGCTCATCCTGATGGACTGGCGCATGCCCGGGCTGGACGGCTGGGAAACCTCGCGCCGCATCCGCGACAGCCACGAGTCCGATGCGCCGGTCATCATCATGGTCACGGCCCATGGCCGGGAGCTGCTGGCCGAACGCAGCGAGCAGGACATCCAGAGCCTGGGCGGCTATCTCGTCAAGCCGGTGACCGCGTCGATGCTGCACGACGCCGTGGCGGAGGCCATGCGCGCCGTACCGACGGCAACGCGGCCCGCGGCGCCGGCCGAACCGCGCCTGGCCGGCATGCGCCTGCTGGTCGTCGAGGACAACGGCTTCAACCAGCAGGTGGCCCAGGAACTGCTCGAGGGCGAGGGCGCCGTCGTCACGCTGGCCGGCGGCGGCGTGGAAGGCGCCCACCTGGCCCTGGTCACCGAGCCTGCCTATGACGCCGTGCTGATGGACCTGCAGATGCCCGACATTGACGGTTTCGAGGCCACGCAGCGCATCCTGGCGCGCCGACCACGCAGCCTGGTCATCGCGATGACGGCCAACGCGATGGACGCTGACCGCCAGGCCTGCCTGGCCGCGGGCATGCGCGACCACGTCGCCAAGCCGGTGGATCTGGAGCAGCTGGTCGCCTGCCTGCGGCGCCATGTCGACCCGTTGGCTGCGCGGCCGCCCGCACCGGCCGGCGCGCCGCGGTCACAGCCAGCACGGCTCGACCGCGAGGCCGCGCTGCAGCGTCTGGGTGGCCGTCAGGCGCTGTACGAGCGGCTGGTGAAGTCTTTTTCCCAGGATGCGCCGGTCGAGATCGAAGCGCTGCAGCGGCATCTGCAAGCGCAAAGGATTGCCGACGCGATGCGCGTGCTGCACACGCTGCGCGGCCTGGCCGGCGCCGTCGGCGCGACCGCGCTGGCCGAGCTGGCCGGCCAACAGGAACGGTCGTTGCGAGAGAGCGCTGAACTTGGCCCGGTCGACGTGAGCGCATTGCAGGGCTTGCTGGACGACAGCCTCGCCGCGCTGGCCGGTGCGATGCCAGCTGCCACGCCTGCGCCGCCCAAGGCCGAGGCGGTGGCCCCGTTGGAGGCGCTGCGCGGCCTGCGCCTGCTGCTGGTGGAACGCAATATGCGTTCGGTGGCCCTCTGTGAAGAACTGACCACCCAGCACGCCCACCTGCTCGGCGCTGACCTGGCGCTGCTGTCGGCTGCGGTCGCGCGTCTGGATTTCGCCAAGGCCCTGAAGGCTTGCGACCAACTGCTGGACCGGCTCAACCCCCGCTGACCGGCAAGTACCGTTCCCACGGCTTGGCTGCGTACAATGAGAATCATTCTCATCAAAGCGGCGTGCCCGTCGATCCCAATCCATGTCCGAGCCGCTGCAATCCAGCCTCGCCGCCGCCCCCGCCGGGCAGGCGCTGACGGTCAACCAGGTCCGCGCGCCCGCGCATTCGCCGGAATGGGCTGGCTGGCTGGCTGACCTGGGTTTCTTGCCAGGCGAAGCCGTGCGCGTGCTGCGCAACGGCGCCCGGCCGACGGCCAACCTGGTCGTGCGCGTCGGTCAGTCGACGTTCGCGTTGAGGCATGCCGAGGCTGAATGCATCACCGTGACACCGCGCAATGGTTGAGGCGGTCGTTCATGTGCACCGCGGTGGCAAGCTCGTCGCCCTTGTCGGCAACCCCAACTGCGGCAAGACGGCCCTGTTCAACGGGCTGACCGGCAGCCACCAGAAGGTCGCCAATTACGCCGGCGTGACCGTCGAGCGCAAGGAAGGCCGGCTGGTCACTGCCGCCGGCAAGACGCTGCGGCTGCTGGACCTGCCCGGCACCTACAGCCTGCACCCGCGCTCGCCCGACGAGCGTGTCACCTGCGACGTGCTGGCCGGCCGCGCCCACGGCGAGAAGCGCCCCGACCTGGTGGTCTGCGTGCTCGACGCGACCAACCTGCGCCGCAACCTGCGCCTGCTGCTGGCGGTGCGCCGCCTGGGCCTGCCGGTGGTCGTCGCACTCAACATGGCCGACCTTGCCGCCCGACGCGGGCTCAAGATCGAGCCCGCCGCGCTGGGTGCCCAGCTGGGCCTGCCGGTCGTGCGCACCGTGGCCATCCACAGGGAAGGCTTGGACGAACTGCGCGCCGTGCTGGACCGGCCCGAGGTCTGGCAAGCCCCGCCCCTGGCCGCGAGCGCGGAGCCGCCGGTGGATGACCATGCCACCGTCAAGACCTTGCTGCGCACGCTGGACCTGGATGAAGAGTTGCCCACGCTGCCCGGTGACCGTGTTGACCGCCTGCTGATGCACCCGGTGGCGGGCTCGGGCATCCTGGCCGTGCTGCTGTTCCTGCTCTTCCAGGCGGTGTTCTCCTGGGCCGAGGCGCCCATGGGCCTCATCGAGGGCGGCATGGCCTGGCTGGGCGAGCAGGTCGGCCACTTCATCCCCGCAGGCTGGTTTCGCAGCCTCATCGTCGACGGCATCATTGCCGGCGCCGGCGGTGTGCTGGTCTTCCTGCCGCAGATCCTGATCCTGTTCTTCTTCATCCTGGTGTTGGAGGAGTCGGGCTATCTGCCGCGTGCGGCGCTGCTGCTCGACCGCCTGATGGGCAGCGTCGGCCTGTCGGGGCGCAGCTTCATCCCGTTGCTGTCCAGCTTCGCCTGCGCCATTCCCGGCGTGATGGCTACGCGCTCCATCGCGAACCCGCGCGACCGCCTGGTCACCATCATGATCGCGCCGCTGATGACCTGCTCGGCACGCCTGCCGGTCTATGCACTGCTGATCGGCGCCTTCATCCCCAGTCGCGAGGTCGGCGGCTTCGAGCTGCAAGGGCTGGTGTTGTTCGGGCTCTACCTGGCCGGCATCGTCGGCGCCATGACCGTCGCCTGGGCGCTCAAGCGCTTCACCCGCAGCGGCCGGCTGGTGCGTCCGTTGATGATGGAGCTGCCGAGCTACCACTGGCCGCACCCGCGCTCCATCGCCATCGGCCTGTGGCAGCGCGCCGTCATTTTCATCCAGCGCGTGGGCGGCATCATCCTCGTGCTGACGCTGGCGCTGTGGCTGCTGTCGAGCTTTCCCGGCGCGCCGGAAGGCGCCACGGGCGCACCGATCCAGTACAGCATCGCCGGCTACCTCGGCGCCGGGCTGGCCACGATCTTCGAGCCCATCGGCTTCAACTGGCAGATCAGCCTGGCCCTGGTGCCGGGTCTTGCCGCGCGCGAAGTCGCCGTCAGCGCGCTGGGCACGGTGTATGCGCTGTCGGCCACGGGCGACGACACGGCGGTGGCCCTGATGCCGCTGATCGCCCAGAGCTGGAGCCTGGCGACGGCCCTGTCGCTGCTGGCCTGGTATGTATTTGCGCCGCAATGCATCGCGACGCTGGCGGCCATCAAGCGCGAGACCGGCGGCTACAAAATGCCGCTGATCGTGGCGGGCTATTTGTTCGGGCTGGCCTATCTGGCGTCGTTCATCACCTACCGGACGGCGCTCTACCTCGGCGGCTGAGCGGCCGTCGCGGCGCGCGTCGGTACGGAGGCGCTGCAAATCTCGATGTGGCCCGGGCTGTGCACGAACCAGCCGCTGCGGTAGCGGCGCGCGTCCAGCAACTGCGTCCAGGTCTTGGACTCGGTCTTCAGCACCTGCAGGGCCGGCCGCTCGGGCACCGGCACTTCGGCCAGCAGGCGCACGCGCTGGATGCCGGTGCGCTGTTCGGGCTTGTCGTAGAAGCCCATGGCGGCCGTGCCACGGGGCAGGGCGGACAGCAGCTCCATGCCTTTGAGCACGCGACCGACGAGGGTGATGTTCAGGTCCAGCCCGCGCGGCGCCTGGCCGATGACCACATAAAGCTCGGCGCCGTTGCTCGAATCCACCGCATCGCCGCGGCCGGCCCCGACCATGCCGTAGCAATGCGCCAGCCAGGCCTTGCCGGTCTTGGGGTCGGCGGCCACCGGAAAGCCCTGCACGAAGCCGGTGCGCGGCGCCCAGCCGTCCGGGTCGGGCAGCCTGGCAAAGCCGGCGCCCTTGCCGATGCGGTCCAGCGGCACCGAGAACTCGGCCGGCAGCTTGGCGCTGGCGCCGGCCGGCAGTGCCTTGGCCTTGGTCGCGTCCTCGCCGTCGGGGTCGCCCCATTGGGTGACGAAGTTGTCCTGCACCCGCACGACGGCCAGGCCGTCCCAGTAGCCGCCACGGGCCAGCGCGCGGATGTTGGCGGCGTGGGCGGGTGCGAAGCGGGGGGCCAGCTCGATGATGACCTGGCCTGAGGCAAGTTCCATCAGCAGCGTGTTCTGCGGGTCCAGCGCGCGCCAGTCGCTGGCGGGCGAGGCGGCGAGGATCTGCTGCGCCGTCTTCTTGGGCGCCGCCGGCTGCTTCTTGGGCGGCGCGGCGGTGGCGGTGGACAACAGGCCGGCCAGCGCCAGCATCAGGGCAAGGTTTCTCATGGGCGCCGAGCTTAACGGCGCCCGTGCGCCGCAGGCTCAGGATGGCGGCACGAAGCGGCCCAGCTCGCGCGCCCGTAACGCCGCGGCCACGCGGACTGCCAGCGCGTGCGCGGCGGCGGCCTCCTGGTCGAAGCGCGAGCCCGTGCAGCCGTCGCCGCGCAGGCAGGCCAGCCAGACCTCGGGGTCGCGCTCATCGCAGGCCAGGCCGAAGTGGCAGGGCAGCAGGCGCAGCGCGGCGGATGCCGTGGCGCGGTCGGCCTCGCTGTCGAAGCGCTGGCCGTCGAAGTACAGCGTCGGCTCACCGGCCATGCGGCGCCGCAGCAGGCGCTCGCCGAGTTCGTCGAGCAACAAGGCGTCGGGCCGCGCGAACACGGCCTGCAGCAACGCGGCGTCGTCGTGGTCGGACTGCTGCACGGCCAGCAGCGGGTCGACGGCCGGCGCCTCGTCGGGCGCGATGTTGACCAGGGCCAGCCACTCCGCATTCGCGAACTGGCCGCAGCCGGCGGCCAGCGCAGCCTGGCGGGCGACGGCACGCTGGTGGCGGGCATCGTTGGCGTCGGGCGGCCGCTCGGGCGCGGGCAGGCCGGCCAGCAGTGCACAGCGCCGCGCAAGCGCACGGGCATACAGGCGCCCACCGTCGAGGCGAGCCGCCAGCGCGGCATGCACGCTGGCCCGCAGCGCGGCCTCCGGTGCAGCCAGCAAGCCGGTCAGGTCCACGGGGGCCGGCTGGGCTGCCGCCGCCATGGCAGGCATGGCTGGGCGTGGCGTTTCAACCGTCGTCAACGCAGGGGCTGGCGTGGCGACGGCAGCCGGACCGGCGGGCTCGACCCGTGTCGTCGGCTGCCCCCACCACGCCCAGGCCAGCAGCGCCAGGCCGAGGGCCAGTGCGGCGGGCGGCGCGCTCACCAGACCGCTTGCGGCCATCCGTCCGAACCCCAGGTCACGTTGCCGATGAAGAGCACCGGCGCGCCGTTGTTCTGCGCATCGTAGGCATGCCAGGCCATCACCGAGCCGTCGGCCAGCAAGGATTGACCGCCCGGGCCCTTGAAGCGGCTGCCGCTGGTGGCCAGCACGGTGCCCCCTCCGGACATCATGGACTTGCCGGCCTTGTCGGCATAAGGGCCGGTGATGGAGGTCGAACGTCCGACGGTGATGTAGTAGGTGCTGTTCGCACCCTTGCAGCAGGCACCCTTGGACGCGAACAGGTAGTACCAGCTGCCGCGGCGCACGACGAAGCCGTTCTCGATGCCGTTGACCGTGTCGCGGGCGATGTTGACCAGGCCGCCGGTGGGCGGCTTGAGGTTCACCTTGCTGACGCGGGTGATGTAGATGCCGTTCCAGAACGAGCCAAACACCAGGTAGGGGTCGCCATTGGCGGCCACCACGAAGGCCGGGTCGATGGCGTTGAAGCCGTCGCCGGACTTGGAGGTCAGGATGGCGCCCTGGTCCACCCACTGGCCTGCCGCGATGCCGCCGGCCGACGTCGTCAGGCCGATGGCCGACTTCTGCGAGCCGAAGCTGGAGACGGCGTAGTAGCAATAGCCCAGGCCGTTGTACTCGCCGCAGCCGGGCGCCCAGACCATGGCGGTCTTGTCAGCGGGCAGATAGGTCTTCCACCATGCCAGGCCGTTGCTGAAGATGGGGCCGCCCTGCGTCCAGGCGGTACCGTTGCTGGAGTACTTGACGGCGATGCCGCCGTTGTCGGTGGTCTCGAACACCCACCAGGTCGAGCTGGTCTTGTAGATGTGCGGGTCGTGGGTGCCGAGGGAGCCGGTCAGCGCCCATGGCGCGGCATGGCTGGAGGCCAGGCCGGCGGCGAGAGCGCAGCCGGTGGCAAAGCGCACCAAGCGCTTCAGGGTCAGGAACATGGGTTGTCTCCGTTCGAGTTGCCGGCCGCCTCGTCGTGCAGCCTGAATAGATTAAACATGACTACTTCGGCCTCGTAACCTCGCGGTAACGCCGATTCGAGACTTGATATCGATTAAAAGTAATACTTAATATTCTTGGCCGGAAGCGTTTACGGCGCGTGCTGGCAGTGGCGACGAGCCGGGCCGGGCGGCTTCCTACAATGCCGCGATGCCCGAGACCGCCGCTCTGAACCCGCAAGCATTGCAAGACCTGCCCTTCGTCCACCTGCGCATGCACACCGAGTTTTCGGTCGTGGACGGCACCCTCCGCACCGACGACGCGGCAGACGCGGCGGCGGCGGACGGCCAGGTGGCGGCTGCCATCACCGACCTGGCCAACCTCTTCGGCGGCATCAAGTTCTATAGCGCGATGCGCAAGAAGGGCGTGCAGCCCATCCTCGGGGCGGATTGCTGGCTGGAAACCGATGCGACCGACAAGCCGCCGACGCGGCTTTTGCTGCTGGTGCAGGACAGCCAGGGGTATCTCAACCTCAGCGAGCTGCTGTCGCGCGCCTGGATCGACAACGTCCAGCGCAACCAGGCCTGCCTGAAGTGGGAATGGCTGACGGAGCTGGGCGGCGGGCTGATCTGCCTGTCCGGCGCACAGCACGGCGGACTTGGCCAGGCGCTGATGCAGGGCGACAAGGTGCGCGCGCGCGAATGGGCGCAACGCCTCTCGGCGGTCTTCCCCGACCGCTTCTACATCGAGCTGCAGCGCGCCGGCCTGCCTGGTCAGGAAGCCCTGGTGCAGGCGAGCGTGCCGCTGGCCGCTGAGCTGGGGTTGCCGGTGGTTGCCACGCATCCCATCCAGTTCCTGGCCGAAGACGATTTCGAGGCGCACGAGGCGCGCGTGTGCGTGGCCGAAGGTGAGACGCTGGCCAACCCCAAGCGCATCAAGCGCTTCTTGCCCAGCCAGTATTTCAAGACGCAGGCGCAGATGCGCGCGTTGTTCAAGGACATCCCGAGCGCCATCCGCAACACGACGGAGATCGCGCGCCGCTGCTCGCTGACGCTGGTGCTTGGCAAGCCGCAGCTGCCCAACTTCCCGACGCCGCTGATGGACGACGGCAAGCCCATGCCGATGGAGCAGTATTTCCGCGAGCTGAGCCATGAGGGGTTGGCGGGGCGGCTCAAGCACCTGTTCCCCAACGAGGCCGAGCGCGAGAAAGAGCGCCCGCGCTATGTCGAGCGGCTGGAGTTCGAGCTGAACACCATCATCAAGATGGGCTTCCCCGGCTACTTCCTCATCGTGTCGGACTTCATCCGCTGGGCCAAAGCCAATGGCTGCCCGGTCGGCCCCGGCCGGGGCTCGGGCGCGGGCTCGCTGGTGGCCTATGCGCTGCTCATCACCGACCTCGACCCGCTCAGGTACAACCTGCTGTTCGAGCGCTTCCTGAACCCCGAACGCGTCTCGATGCCCGACTTCGACATCGACTTCTGCCAAGGCAACCGCGACCGCGTCATCGACTACGTCAAGGACAAGTACGGCCGCCCGGCGGTCAGCCAGATCGCGACGTTTGGCACCATGGCCGCGAAGGCGGCGCTGCGCGACATCGGTCGGGTGCTGGGCATGGGCTATGGCCATGTCGACAGCATCGCCAAGCTGATCCCGGCGCCGCCCGGCAAAGCGGTGACGCTGGCCAAGCTGCCGCCCGACTTCGACCCGGAGAAGTCCAAGGTCATCTACGCCCGCCACGAGGCACCGGAGCTGGAAGAGCGCGAGGCCGCCGACGAAGAGGTGGCCGAGTTGCTCAAGCTGGCCGCTCGCGTGGAAGGCATGGTGCGCAACATCGGCATGCATGCCGGCGGCGTGCTGATCGCACCGGGCAAGATCACCGACTTCTGCCCACAGTACCAGCAGCCGGGCTCGACCTCGGCGGTCAGCCAGTTCGACAAGGACGATGTCGAGGCCATCGGCCTGGTGAAGTTCGACTTCCTGGGCCTGGCCACGCTGACGATCCTGGAGCTGGCCAAGGACTTCATCGTCGCCCGCTACCCCGAGCGCAAGGACTTCGACTGGGCCAATGTGCCGCTGGACGACCGCAAGGTGTTCAAGCTCTTCGGCGATGGCTATTCGGAGAGCGTGTTCCAGTTCGAATCGCCCGGCATGCAGCGCCTGCTCAAGGACGCCAAGCCCTCGCGCTTCGAGGACCTGATCGCGCTGGTGTCGCTGTACCGCCCGGGCCCGATGGACCTGATCCCGTCCTTCGTGGCGCGCAAGCATGGCAAGGAGGTCATCGAGTACCCGCACCCGCTGCTGGGCCAGGTGCTGGAGGAGACCTACGGCGTCTTCGTCTACCAAGAGCAGGTGATGCAGGCGGCCCAGGTGCTGGGCGGCTACTCGCTCGGCGGCGCCGACATGCTGCGTCGGGCCATGGGCAAGAAGAAGGCCGAGGAGATGGCCGCCCACCGCGCGATGTTCCGCAAGGGCGCGGCGGAGAAGGGCATTGATGAGAAGAAGGCTGACGAAGTCTTCGACCTGATGGAGAAGTTCGCGGGCTACGGCTTCAACAAGTCGCATGCCGCTGCGTATGCGCTGCTGAGCTATCACACGGCCTGGCTGAAGACGCACTACACGGCCGAGTTCTATGCGGCGAACATGACCATCGAAATGGACGACACCGACAAGCTCAAGGTGTTGCTCAACGACGCAAAGATCTTCGGCATCGAGTTCCAGTCGCCCTGCGTGAACAAGGGCGTGTACCGGTTCGAGCCCATGACGAACCGGCTGGTGAACTACGGCCTGGGCGCCGTCAAGGGCACCGGGCGCGGCGCCATCGAAGCCATCATCGCGGCGCGTGAATCCGGCGGACCCTTCCTGAGCTTCTACGACTTCTGCCTGCGGGTGGACCGCAAGGCCGTCAACAAGCGCGCGGTGGAGGCGCTCATCAAGGCCGGCGCCTTCGACAGCATCAACCCCGATCGCCACAAGCTGCTGGCCAGCGTGGGCCGTGGCTACACGCATGCCGAAACCCAGGAGGCCAATGCCGACCAGGGCGGTCTGTTCGATTTCGGCGATTCCCATGCCGCCTCGCATGTCGAGCCCGACCTCGTCGACGCGCCGCCCTGGAGCATCAAGGAGCGCCTGTCGCTGGAGAAGACGGCCATTGGCTTCTACCTGTCGGGCCATCTGTTCGACCATGGCGGCGCCGAGGTGCGACGCATCGTCAAGCGCCAGATCGCCGACCTGGTGGACAGCCGCGAGCCGACGCTGGTGGCCGGCATCGTCAGCGACCTGCGCGTCATCAACGGCCAGCGCGGCCGTGTGGCCATCTTCAAGCTCGACGACAAGAGCGACGCCGTCGAGGCCGTGGCCAATGAGGAGCTGCTGAACGCCAACAAGGAACTGCTGGCCGAGGACGAACTCATCATTGCCCAGGGCAAGGTGCAGAACGACCGCTTCTCGGGCGGCCTGCGCATGAATGTGCAGGCCGTGTGGGGCCTGGCCGCGGCGCGCGCCAAGTTCGGACGGCATCTCCTGCTCGCTGAAGTCAAAGGTTCGGCCGGGGCGGCGGGCTTGGTCAGCGAGCTCGTCGAGCGTTTCCCGCCGCGCGATGTCGAGACGGAAGAGGGCGGCACGCGCAAGCTCGGCCTGCCGGTGCGCGTGGCCGTCAAGGCCGAGCCCGACGGCGACAAGGTGGGCGCGCGCTGGCTGGTGGAGCTGGGCGAGGCCAGCCGCTTCTGGCCCGCAGACGAGGCAATCGCCAAATTGGGCACGGCGGCCGAGGTCATTTACGAAGCGGGATGACGCTTGCTATCGGCGATGATTTCGCCAGATGCAACATAGCGTGCCCAGGCCCCTGGCGGGTCTCATCCGCCCGCATCCGGTCACTGGCCTGATCCTGACCGGCGGCGGCGCCCGCGCGGCCTACCAGGTGGGCGTGCTGGCTGCCATCGCCCAACTGCGGCGCGATGCCGGCGTGACGACCAACCCTTTTCCCATCATCAGCGGCACCTCGGCCGGTGCCATCAATGCGTCGGCGCTGGCCTGTCATGCCGACGACTTCGACGGCGCCGTCGACGGTCTGCTGCATCTCTGGCAGGGCTTGCATGTCGAGAATATCTACCGCGCCGATGCCTTCGAGGCCGTCAAGAGCGGTGCACGCTGGTTGAGCATGCTCAGCCTGGGCTGGGCGCTGGCGCGCTGGCGTCGCAGCCGGCCCAAGAGCCTGCTCGACAACTCGCCGCTGCGCGAGCTGCTGGGCCGCTACCTGAGCATGGACCGCGTCGAGACCATGCTGGACGCCGGCCACCTGCGCGCGCTGGCGCTGACAGGCTCCAGCTACACCTCGGGCCAGCACGTCACCTTCTTCCAGACCCATCACCACGTCGTGCCCTGGCTGCGCGAGCAGCGCATGGCCGTACAGGCGCGGCTGACGCTGAGTCACCTCATGGCCTCGTCGGCCATTCCGTTCATCTTCCCGGCCGAGCTGCTGGACCTGGAGGGCATGCCCGAATGGTTTGGCGACGGCTCGATGCGCCAGAGCGCACCCATCTCGCCCGCCGTGCACCTGGGCGCCGAGCGCGTGCTCGTGATCGGCGCGGGGCGCATGAAGGAGCCCGAGGGCCGCCGCATCCGCGCCACCGACGAGCACCCCAGCATGGCCCAGATCGCCGGCCATGCCCTGTCCAACATCTTCCTGGATGCGTTGTCGGTCGACGTCGAGCGCCTGCGCCGCATCAACCGCACCTTGGCGCTGCTGTCGCGCGAAACGCGTGCCTCGACGGCACTGCGGCCCATCGAGCTGCTCGTCATCGCGCCCAGCCGCCGCCTGGACGACCTGGCGGCCGAGCACCAGGCCAGCCTGCCGCATTCCGTGCGGGCGATGCTGCGGGCCTTCGGCGTCAGCGGCAAGGGCAACGCGATGAGCGGCTCGGCGCTGGTCAGCTACCTGCTGTTCGAACCCAGCTTCGTCAACGAGCTGATCAACCTGGGCATGAGCGACACGTTGGCCAAGCGCGCCGAGGTGCAGCGCTTTTTCAGCTGGCCGGCGCGCGCGCCGCAGATCGACCCGGCGCTGCTGCGACGCAGCCGTTCGGCGGGTTTCGCGGCGAGCGTCTGATGAAGGCCGTGCTCAGCGGCCTGTGCGCCGTAGCCGCGCTGACGACCGCGCAGGTCAGGGCAGCCGACATCGCCTTCTGGGACACGCCGCGCCATGGCGGCAACAGCTTCAATGGCAAGCCGCCCGACGAGGCCTATTTCCGGGCGCTCAAGGCCACCGGCGCCAGCTGGGCGAGGTTGACGTTCTCGAAATGGAAGGGGCAGGGGCGCGACTTCCTGATCGGCGATGCCGACGACTATCGCGGCATCCCCGTGCCGGACCTGACGCTGTTGCGCCAGGTGATGGATGCAGCCGGGGCCGCCGGCGTCAAGGTGGTGCTGGTGCCGCTGTCCTTGCCCGGCAACCGCTGGGTGCAGCACAACCAGGACAAGCAGGACGACCGGCTCTGGAAGGACCGCAAGTTCTGGGCACAGTCCGCCGCTTTCTGGCGCGACCTGGCCATGGCTGTCAAGGACCACCCGGCCCTGGCGGGCTACAACCTGCTCAACGAACCGACGCCCGAGATGGGCAGGGGGCTGGATGAGCATGCAGCGCCCGAGGTGCGCCAGGCCTGGTACGCCAGGCACCGGGGCACGACGCACGACCTGCCGGCGTTCTACGCACAGCTCATCACTGCCATTCGTGAAGTCGATTCGGACACGCCGCTGATGCTCGATGGTGGCTGGTACGCGTATGCCTGGAGCTTCAACTACTGGACGCCGCTGAAGGACGCGAAGCTGCTCTACGCCTTCCACATGTACGAACCGTGGAACCTCACCAGCGCGCCGCAGATCAAGCGCCAGCCGCAGCTGGCCTATCCGGGCTCGAAGGTCACGTGGGGCGGCAGGACGCTGACATTCGACAAGGCGGCGATGCAGCGTTTTCTCGGCGTGCCGTTCGCCTGGGCCAAGGCCCACGGCGTGCCGGCCAACCGCGTGATGGCCGGCGAGCTGGGATGCGTGCGGGTGTGGACGGACTGCGGGGCCTACCTGGGCGACGTGCTCGACACGCTGAACGCCCACGGCGCCCACTGGGCGTTCTACAGCTTCCGTGAAGACGTCTGGGAAGGCATGGACTACGAGATCCCGCCCGCCTTCCCCGCCGGCCAGGTGTACGACCTGCGCGAGCAGGGCAAGGGCGACGGCCTGCCGCTGGACAGCCCGTTGATGGGCGTCATCAGGAGCCGGATGCGTTGACTGCGCCCGGGTAGGCTTGGCCGGCCACGCGCAAGCCCGCACCCGACAGCTTGATCGCCGTCGCCGTGCGAATGCCCGCCACACGCCTCATCAGATCCGCCCAGTCCGCAAACGGCCGCGCAGCCAGCAGGCGCTGCACCAGGGCAGGCCCGAGACCGGGCAGAGATTCGAGCTCGGCGCGGGTGGCCGTGTTCACCTCGACCTCGGCCTGCTGAGCCAGCGCAGGCGTTACGGCCCACAGCAGCAGGCCGCGGCGCCTCATGATTCGCCCGCCTGGGCGCGCACCATCGCGGCATAGGCGCCATCCAGGGCCAGCAGCTCGGCGTGCGTGCCGGTCTCGACCAGCTTGCCGGCGCCCAGCACGTGGATGGCGTCGGCGTCGCGGATGGTCGACAGCCGGTGTGCGATGACGATCAAGGTCTTGCGGCCCGACCAGGCGCTCAGGGCCTGCTGCACCGCGCGTTCGCTCTCGGTGTCAAGCGCCGAGGTGGCCTCGTCGAAGATCCAGATCGGCGCGTCCTTGTAGAGGGCGCGCGCAATCGCCAGGCGCTGGCGCTGGCCGCCGGAGAGCTTGCTGCCGTTGGCGCCGACATGGGTCTCCACGCCCTCGGGCAGCGTCTGCACGAAGTCCCAGAGGTGGGCAGCGCGCAGCGCAGCTTCAAGCTTCGCCTCGTCGCGCGGCTGGGCATAGGCGATGTTGTTGGCCACCGAGTCGTCGAACAGCACGATGTCCTGCGACACGACGGCGAACTGGCGGCGCAAGCTCAGACGCGTCAGCGTCTCGATGTCGGTGCCGTCGAGCAGGATGCGGCCGGCGTCGGGCCGGCCGAAGCCGAGCAGCAGATGGATGATGGAACTCTTGCCCGCGCCGGAGGCGCCCACCAGCGCGGTCGTGCGTCCGGCCGCAAAGCGCAGGCTCAGCCCGTCGAGGGCCGGCTGGGACGCGCCGGGGTAGGTCAGGCGCACGGCCTCCATGTCGATGTCGCCCTGGGCCGGCATGTGGAGCTCCTGCGTGCCGCTGTCGGCCTCCTTGGGCGCGTCCATCAGCTCGAAGCAGCCCTTGGCGATCACGGTCGCGCGGGTCAGCGGCGCGGCCAGGTCGGACAGGTGGCGCAGCCGCGAGGTGAGCAGTATCAGCGCGGTCACGAACTGGGCGAAGGCCTGCACGCCCGTGGCATCGGCCCGCGCCTGCCACAGGGCCACGCAGATGATGAAGGACAGCCCGACGCTGGCGACGAGCTGGGACAGCGGCTGGGCCAGCGCGGCCGCGGCGGCCGTCTTGAGGTCGTTGCGGCGCACGACCTGGGACACCTCGGCAAAGCGCTCGCGCTCATGCGCCGCAGCGCCGAACTGCCGCACCACGCGCCAGGCCCGCGTCATGTCGTCGACCTTGTTGACCAGCAGCAGCTGCGAGTCGTAGGCGCGCGTGGACATGATGCGCATGCGCTGGTTGACCTTCTTCATGACCACCGCCATCAGCGGCGTGACGATCAGGCTGAGCAGGGTCAGCTGCCAGTTCAGGAAGAAGAGATAACCCACCATGGCGAGGGCCGGCAGGCCATCGCGCAGCACGCTCAGGCCGACATTGCCGACCAGTTGCAGGATCTGCTGCGGGTCGTTGACCACCTTGCTGACCGCCGTTCCCGCCTGCATGCGGGTGTAGACCTGGGCGTCCAGGCGCAACAGCGCGTTGACGAGGTCGGCGCGGAAGTCCGTCACGCTGCGCGTGAGCGTCCAGTTGAAGAGGTACTGGCCGGCAAATCCGAACACCCCGCGCACGAGATACAGGCTGATCAGCACGGCGGGAACCATCCACAGCGGGAAGGCGTCCTTAGCGAAGCCTTCCCCGAAGGCATAACCGACCAGCCTGGGGATCATGGTCTCGGTCGCGGCGACACCGACGAAAGCCAGCACCGTCAGCACAGCACCCCAGCGGTGGGGATAGACGAAGCGGCGCAGGCGGCTGGCGATGGTGGCGTTGGCGTCGGAAGACATGGGGCGCGATTGTCTCTCCTACACTGCGCGCCCATGCCGAACGCCACCGCCCCCGGAGCGCGCCCGAAAGTCGTTCATTTCGTGACCGGCGGCTTCTCGGGCGCGACCCAGGTCGCCGTCGATCTCTGCCTGTCGGCCATGCGCAGCGGGCCGTTCGAGCCGGTCCTCGTGCTCAGGCAAAAGCGGCACACACCCATGGCGCGCGTCGAGGCGCTGAAGGCGCAAGGGCTGTCGGTGCATCTGGTGTCGGGTTGGTCGCATCTGGTGAGCATTGCCGAGCTGGCATCGCTGCTGAGAGGCTTGCGGCCCGCGGCGCTGCTGGCCCACGGCTTTCCCGAGCATCTGCTGGGCCGGCACGCCGGTGTGGGTGCCGGCGTGCCGGTACTGATCCAGGTCGAGCACAACTCGCGCGAGCGCTATACCGCGTGGAGCCGCTGGCAGTCACGCCGGCTGGCGCGGCGCTCGGCGGCCCTGGTTGGTGTGAGCGAGGGCGTGCGGCAGAGCCTGCTGGCTCAGGGCCTGCCGGCAGACAAGACGATCACGATAGCGAACGGCATCGACCTTGCGCGCTTTGCGCATGCCGGTGGCGAGCGGGAAGCGGGCGTCGTGATGTCCGCGCGGTTCGCGCGCCAGAAGGACCACGCCACGCTGATCGATGCGATTGCATTGCTGGCTTCGCGCCACGGCCTGAAGCCGCCACTGCAGCTGGCCGGCACCGGCCCGCACCTGGCGCGCATCCAAGCCCAGGCTGAGCGGATGGGCCTGCTTGGCCAAGTACGTTTTCTCGGTCATCACGGCGACATGCCCGGGCTGCTGCGGTCACAGGCGATCTATGTGCTGTCCACCCACTATGAAGGCATGCCGCTGGCGCTGGTGGAGGCGATGGCCGCCGGCTGCGCCTGCATCGCTTCGGACGTCATCGGTGTGAGGGGCGTCATCGCGGACGGCGCGACCGGGCTGCTCGTGCCCGAGGGCGATGCGGCCGCCTTGGCCGATGCCATCGCGCGGCTGCTGCATGACCCCGCGCTGGCGGCCCGCCTGGGCGCCGCGGCGCGTGAGCGGGCCTGGGCCGAACACGGCCTGGCGCTGATGCGCGAGCGCTACGAGGCGCTGATCACGCGCTGCGCCACCACTGCAGTCCGCGCAGCCAGCGGCCCCGCCTGAGGTAGGCGGCCAGCAGCTCGCGGCGGTTCAGCGGCGAGCTGCGGTCGAAGCGCTCGGCATCGGTCCTCAGCCCTTGCAGCGCCTCGCCGCCCAGCTGCCGGCGCCGGCGCCGGGCGCGCAGCAGCGTGCGGGCGCAGAAGTGGGCGATCTCGAAGCGGGCGTCGTCATCGAGCGGCGGCAGATCGGCGGCCAGGCCGTCGAGTGCAGCCGTCCAGTCGTCCAGCCGCTTCGCATCCAGCTTGCTGAGCAGGCTGCCGGAGCGCTGGCGGTAGGCGACCCAGACTTCGGCCACATGCACATGCCGAGGCGTGTGCAAGGCCAGGCGCGGGTAGACGGCCATGTCTTCGAAGACGCGTCCTTCGGGAAAGCGCAGCCCGGCCGGCCAGCAGGCGCGACGCACGATCTTGCTCCACGGGTGGAACTGGCCCTGGGTGAACAGGCCGCGCAGGCGCTGGTTCACATCGGCCATCAGCACGCCGGTCGGGCCTTCAAAACTGGCGATGTGGCGGTGACGAGCTTGGGTGGAGGCGGTTGACGGGCCGTCGTCGAAGACGCGGAAATCACAGGTGACGAGGTCCGGCCGGTGCTGGTCAATCACGGCCCTGAGCCGGGCGATGGCGCCGGGCTCCAGCAGGTCGTCCGGGTCGATGAACCAGAGGTAGTCACCGCGCGCCGTGTCGAGCAGCCGGTTGCGCGCCGCGCTGACGCCGCGGTTGACCGGTTCGCAAATCACGCGGCCCTGAGGCAGCAGAGCTGCGGCGAGCGCCGCGGAGCGGTCGGGGGAAGCGTCGTCCACGAAGATGACTTCGACGCCGTCGTCGAGTTGGTCGCGCAGCGATTCAAGGCAGGCCGGCAGCCATGCCTCGACCCGGTATATCGGCAGCAGCAGGCTGAGCCAGGTCACGATGGACGGCGGATCAGCTCATCCAGGGCGCTGCCGGGCAACACGCGACCGCGCTGCCAGTGGCGCTCGATGACGCGGCGGTCGTTGCCGCGCAGTTTGAGCACGGCCGGCAAGCGGCGCGGGCAGGGCGTGAGCGCAACACGCACGTAGAGATGGGTCTTGCGCCAACCCACGCCGCACAGCCAGGCGAACGGGCCGTCCTCGGCGCGCAGCAGGGCCAGGCGGTAGCCCGCGCCATGGCGGTCTAGCAGGTCAGCGGCCACGACATGCATCAGCAGGTAGCGCTGCGAGTCGTGGTCCAGTCCCTGCAGCACCTGGGTGGCGCGGCCTTGCTCGGCGAGGCGGGCGAGCACGGCCTCGGCGCCATCGTCCAGCGCCTTGTCGAAGGCTTGGGCCAGGTCGCGCGTGAACGGGCAGCCGGGCGCGGCGGCCATCATCCAGTTCTCGACGATGGGCTGGTCCGGCCGCGTGGTGAAGCGATCGATGTAGAAGCCCACATAGCTGGCGGCACGGCGGGCGCGCTGCTGGTGCAGCCAGTCGAGGTCGCGCGCAAGCAGCATCGAGGCATCGAGCCAGATGCCGCCATGGCGGGCGAGCAGCTGGATACGCAGCCAGTCGGCCTGGCGGTAGGCAGGCAAGGCATCGAAGTCCGCGCGCAGCTCGGGCAGCCAGCCAGGCACGCTGTCGCGATGCAACAGCCGGATCTCATGATCGGGCGCAAAACGGCGCCAGTTCTCGACACAGGCCGCGATGAAGTCCGGGGGGGGCTCGGTGTGCCAGTAGGTCCAGATCACCTTGGGGATGTCGACCTCGCAGCGCCCTTCGCCGATGACGGTCTCGCGTGTGCGAGCCGGCACCCTGGCGCGCAACACCGTCCACACCTCGCGCAGGAACAGCACCGTGAAGAGAACGAGCAAGGCCTTGAGAATGAAAACGACAGTGGTCATTCGTGCCAGTGATCTGCAATCCAGCGCGCCGGGCGTGCATGCCGCCAGTTGCCGTTGCTGCGCCCGGCCAGCGCGTCGGGCGGGTTCATGACGCCGTGGAAGATCAGGATGCGCGCACCATCGGGGATGAAGGGGTCACGCCAGTAGCTGGTCGGCCAGGCCGGGATGCAGTGGTACTTGTAGCTGGCGCACCAGGCGTCGTCCCAGTACTTGAGCTTGCCTTGCCGGTGCAGCACGGCACTCAGGAAGGCCTGCTCGTTGCGGTAGTCCGTCTTGGCCTTGGACTGGTCGGCGACGAACTCCGCCAGTACGTCCTGGTGGGCGCCGAGCTCCCAGCGGTAGACCGATGAATTGCCGGTGATGCGCCAGGGACGCTTCCAGTCGTGGATGACGAGGAATTCGCCCGGCACCTCGAAGAAGGGTGTGATGTCGTCGACGATGACGACGTCGAGATCGAGGAAGAGTGCGGTGCCGCGAAGGCCGTATTGCTCGACAAGCACCGGGCTGAACGTGGTCAGCTTCTTCCAGCCGCGCTCAGGCTCGCCGTTGGGCAGCGTCAGCTCGGGGATGGGCAGGCAGCGCACCTCGGCCCGGATGCCTTCACCGCGGTCGGTCAGGCAGACGAAGTTGAAGTCGCCCTTCAGATGGCGCCGGACCATCGCATAGAGGCGGTTGACGTACTCGGGGCCGTACTTGGTGCCCCACTTCATGCAGATGATGTGGCGCATCGGGTTAGAGCTCTTCCACGTGGCGGGGCGGGTAGGTGTCCCAACCCAGGCAGCCGGGGCACTGCCAGAAATAGTGTGCGGCCTCGAAGCCGCAGGCGGCGCAGCGATAGCGCAGCAGCGGCTTGGCGGCCTTCTCCAGTGCCTGCACCATGGCAGCGGCTTCCCCGGTCGGCAGCGCGGCGGCGTTGAGCTTGAGCAACTCGGTGGCGGCAGACAGGGCCGGCTGCTCGCGCAGATGGGCAGCCAGGCGTTCGCGCTGCGGTGCCGGCTGCAATGCGGACAGCGCCCGCAGCAGATGCATGCTGGGCGCGCGCTGGTACTGCTCCAGCAGCATGGCGATGGCGCGCTCGGGCTGGCCAAGTTGCTGCGCGGCGGTGGCGCAGTCGGCAGCGACGAGGTTGAAAGCGGCCGGGTTGGCGGCCAGCAGCTTGGTGAAGGCCGCGAATGCGGCCTCAGGCTTACCCGCCTTCAGCAGCAACTGCCCCTGCAGCACATAGGCGCGTGCCGCCTCGGGTTCGCGGCGCTGAGCCTGGTTCAGCAGCTCTTGCGCCAGGTCGGCATGACCCTGCGATTGGGCGACAAGGGCCTGCTCGCAAAGGTAGTGGGCGATGCGGCCCGCGAAGGAGCCGGTTCCGGCGGCTTCAAGTTCGGCAGCGACTTCGGCCGCCTTGGACCAGTCGCGTGAGCGCTCGTACAGCGACAGCAACGCCAGGCGCGCTTCGCGCTCGAAGGCGCTGCCGCGCAGTTCGGCATAGGCGGCTTCGGCGCGGTCGAACAGGCCGGCCTTGAAGAAGTCCTGCGCCAGCTCATGCTGGGCGCGGTCCCGGTCGGTCTTGGGGAGGTCGCCGCGGCGCAGCAGGTGTTCATGCACGCGCACCGCGCGCTCGGTCTCGCCGCGGCGGCGGAACAGGCTGCCCAGGGCGAAGTGCAGCTCCGACGTGTCGGGGTCGTTCTGGACGGCTTCGATGAAGGCGTCGATGGCCTTGTCCTGCTGCTCGTTGAGCAGCAGATTCAATCCCTTGAAATAGGCTTTCGGTGAATCACGCTGTTCGAGCTTCCATTGCTTGGAGTCGAGCTTGGAGGCGAGCCAGCCGAGGACAAAGACGACGGGCAGGACGAAGAGCAGCCAGCGTGGATCAAACTCCATCTTGGTGGGCGGCAAAGGGCGCAGACAGAGGAGGGGGCGCATCCGCCGCCGGCGTTGGGGCGGTGGGCAGGGGCTCGATGCGCTGCGCCGCGCGGCGGTGGCGCCACCAGGCAGGCACCATGGCGAGCACGCCAAACGCCGCACCCAGACCGAAGGCGAGCAGCACGATGATGACCTGGGGGGCGCGCCATTCATGGCCGAAGAACCAGCGCACGACGGCGTCGTGACTGTTGTTCAGCGCGAAGGCGAACAGCGTGAAGAAGAGCAGGGCTCGCAAGAGCCAGACGAGGGTGCGCATGGCCTGGGATTCTGACTCAGGCGACCTCAGGCGTCCGTCACCGGAAGATGCTTGTCGACCGCCTCGCGCAGCGCCTTGCCGGGCTTGAAGTGCGGTGCCAGCTTCTCGGGGATCATGACCTGTTCGCCGCTGCGCGGGTTGCGCCCCACGCGGGGCGGGCGGCGGCTGATGGAGAAGCTGCCGAAGCCGCGGATCTCGATGCGATGGCCGCGCGCGAGCGCGTCGCTCATCGCGTCGAGGATGGTCTTGACGGCGAACTCGGTGTCGCGCTGGGTCAACTGACCGAATCGTTCGGCGAGCACGGCAACGAGGTCGGAGCGGGTCATGGCAGGCGGCTTTGTCGTTCTGAATTGAAACAGGCCCGCTGGCGAGGCCGGCGAGCCTGTGGGGAGCATACCCGGCCCCGAGCAAATTGCCGGGGGCCGGGCCGTCAACCGAGCGCTTAGTTGCCCTGGTTGTCGAGCTTGGCGCGCAGCAGGGCGCCCAGGCTGGTGGTGCCGGCGTTCTCACGCTCGCTCGACTGGCTCAGGCGCGTCATGGCTTCCTGGTTGTCGGCGTTGTCCTTGGCCTTGATGGACAGCTGGATGTTGCGGGTCTTGCGGTCGATGTTGACGACGACGGCGGTGACTTCGTCGCCTTCCTTCAACACGTTGCGGGCGTCTTCCACGCGGTCGCGGGAGATTTCCGAAGCGCGCAGATAGGCCATCACGCCTTCAGCCAGCTCGATCTCGGCGCCGCGCGGGTCGACGGTCTTGACCTTGCCGGTCACCGAGGCACCACGGTCATTGATCGTGGTGTAGGCGGTGAAGGGGTCGCTGTCCAGCTGCTTGATACCCAGCGAAATGCGCTCGCGCTCGACATCCACGGCCAGCACGACGGCTTCGACTTCCTGGCCCTTCTTGAAGTTGCGAACGGCGGTTTCGCCAGTCTCGTCCCAGGACAGGTCGGACAGGTGCACCAGGCCGTCGATGCCCTGGGCCAGGCCCACGAACACGCCGAAGTCGGTGATCGACTTGACCGGGCCCTTGACCTTGTCGCCGCGCTTGACGTTCTCGGCGAACTCTTCCCACGGGTTGGCCTTGCACTGCTTCATGCCCAGGCTGATACGACGCTTGTCTTCGTCGATTTCCAGGACCATGACTTCGACTTCGTCGCCCAGCGAAACCAGCTTGCTGGGGGCGATGTTCTTGTTGGTCCAGTCCATCTCGGAGACGTGCACCAGGCCTTCGATGCCCGGCTCAATCTCGACGAAGGCGCCGTAGTCGGCGATGTTCGTGACCTTGCCGAACAGGCGGGTGCCGGTCGGGTAGCGGCGGGCCACGCCGAACCACGGGTCGTCGCCCAGCTGCTTGATGCCCAGCGAGACACGATTCTTCTCGGCGTCGAACTTCAGGACCTTGGCGGTCAGTTCCTGGCCAACCGTCACGACTTCCGACGGATGACGGACACGGCGCCAGGCCATGTCGGTGATGTGCAGCAGGCCGTCGATGCCGCCGAGGTCAACGAAGGCACCGTATTCGGTGATGTTCTTGACCACGCCGTTGACGATGGCGCCTTCGGACAGGGTCTCGAGCAGCTTGGCGCGCTCTTCACCCATCGAAGCCTCGACCACAGCGCGACGCGACAGCACAACGTTGTTGCGCTTGCGGTCGAGCTTGATGACCTTGAACTCCATGGTCTTGCCCTCGTAGGGGCTCATGTCCTTCACCGGGCGCGTGTCCAGCAGCGAGCCGGGCA
Organism: Roseateles sp.; assembly: GCF_052436255.1. Lineage (GTDB taxonomy): Bacteria > Pseudomonadota > Gammaproteobacteria > Burkholderiales > Burkholderiaceae_C > Pelomonas. The sequence goes on from NZ_JBQVNP010000012.1 coordinate 27,669, forward strand.
GGAAGGCGCGGATGCCGTTGACCAGGACGGTCAGGCCGCCCTTGACCTTGCCGGAGACCGTGCCGGTCACGAAGTCGCCGGACTCCAGGGCCGTTTCCAGGCTCAGCCACGAGGCCAGGCGCTTGGCCTTGTCGCGCGACAGGATGGTGTCGCCGTAGCCGTTTTCGATGGCGTCGATGGCGACGGACACGAAGTCGCCGACCTGGACTTCCAGTTCGCCCTGGTCGTTCTTGAACTCTTCGATGGGCACGTAGGCTTCGGACTTCAGGCCTGCGTTGACGACGACGAAGTTGTGTTCGACACGAACGACTTCGGCCGAGATCACTTCGCCGGCGCGCATGTCGGAGCGCTGCAGCGACTCCTCGAACATGGCGGCAAAGGATTCCATGCCGGAAGCTTGGGCGGTTTGGGTTTGGGACATGTGTTGGACCTTGATGCGGCGGGGAACCCCGACGCGGCGTGCAGACAGGCTGCGGGTTAAGTTGTTGACATCGCGACCCTCAGTGAACTGACGTTCGGAGGGAAGGGCCGCGGGCCGTGGCTTCTCAGGCCTGGGCTCGGCTGACAGGGCGTCAGAAGGGCCGGCGCTGCTGCCACCAATCCAGCACCTGATCCACCGAGGCTTCGATGGTCAGCGCCGAGTTGTCTAGCAACTGCGCGTCCTGCGCGGGCTTCAGGGGCGAGGCCGAACGGTTCTTATCCCGCTCGTCCCGCGCCTCCAGATCTTCGCGCAAGCCCGTGATATTAGCCGAAATACCTTTGGAAATCAATTGCTTATGCCTGCGCTCGGCACGCGTGCCAGCAGTTGCCGTGAGGAAGACCTTCAGGCCAGCATCCGGGAAAACCACCGTGCCCATGTCCCGGCCGTCAGCGACCAGGCCGGGCAGACGACGGAAATCGAGTTGCAACTGGTGCAGGGCCTGACGTACCTGGGCGTGGGCGGCCACCTGCGACGCCAGCAAGCCCGTGGCCTCGGCGCGCAGTCGCGCGCTGACGTCTTCCTGACCAAGGAATACCTGCCCATTGCGGAAGGCGAGTTGCAAGGTCGGCACGATGGCGGCAACGGCTGCGCCGTCGTCCAGATCCAGCCCGGCACGACGCGCGGCCAGGCCAGTGACGCGGTAGAGCGCGCCGGAGTCGAGCACGCCGAAGCCCAGCGCCTTGCCGACCTCGTCGGCGAGCGTGCCCTTGCCCGAAGCGGTCGGGCCGTCGATGGTAATCACGGGCACATCCGCGGCATTGACGCTGACAACGCCGAACAAGGTCTCGAAATAGTCGGGGAAAGTCTTGGCGACGCAATGCGGCTCCAGGACGCGCACCGGCACGGCCTGGTCGGTGACCAGACCGTTGAACGCCGCCAGCGAAAAGCACATGGCGACGCGGTGGTCGTCGTAGGTGTGGATGGCCGCCGCCTTCCAGTCGCGCAGCGGCTGCACCTTGATCCAGTCGGGTCCATCATCGACTTCTGCGCCCAGCTTTCGCAGCTCGGCGGCCATCGCGGCAATGCGGTCGGTCTCCTTGACGCGCCAACTGGCGATATTCGTCAGCGTCGTCGGGCCGTCGGCATAGAGGGCCATCACTGTCAGGGTCATGGCCGCATCGGGGATGTGATTGCAGTCCAGCGTGATGCCCCTGAGCGGCCACGCGCGGCGACGGACTTCCAGCCAGTTGGGGCCGGTCTTCACCTCGGCGCCCATGGCTGTGGCGGCCTCGATGAAGCGTACGTCGCCTTGCAGGGATTCGCTGCCGACGCCCTCGATGCGGATGGGCGCATCGGTCGCCGCAATCGCGCCCAGGCCGACGAAGTAGGACGCGGACGATGCATCACCTTCCACGAACACCTCGCCCGGCGAGCGGTAGCGACTGCCGGAGGGGATGACGAACGCAGCCCAGCCCTCACGCTTTACCGCGATGCCGAAGCGCGCCAGCAGGGCCAGCGTGATCTCTATGTAGGGCTTGGAGATCAGCTCGCCGATGACTTCGATGCGTATGTCCCGCTCGGCCACCAGCGGGAGCGCCAGCAGCAGTGCCGTCAGGAACTGGCTGGATACGTCGCCGCGCACGCGGACGGGGGTATCCAACGCAAGTGTGGCCGGGCCGCGCAGGCGCAGCGGTGGAAAACCGGCGTTACCGAGGTCGTCGATCTCGCAGCCCAGGCCGCGCAGCGCATCGACGAGGTCGCCGATGGGCCGCTCATGCATGCGCGCCACGCCCGAGACCTCGAAACTGCCGCCCTGTGTCGCGGCGAGCAGCGCGAGGGCAGCGGTGAGGGGGCGCATCGCCGTGCCGGCATTGCCGAGAAAGAGCTTGGCTTCCTTGGCCCGGAGCTGACCACCGAGCCCGTCGATGACGACCGCCTCGCCCTCTCGCCAGACGCCGCAGCCGAGGGCTCGCAAGGCGTCGAGCATGACGGCGGTGTCGTCGGAGTCGAGCAGGTCGCGCACGTACGTCTTGCCCTCGCTCAGGGCTGCCAGCAGCAACACGCGGTTGGAAATGCTCTTGGAGCCGGGCAGGCGCACGGTGCCTGCAGCGCCGCGCAGCGGCGGCAGGTCGAGGAAGGGGATCTTGAACATCACTTAGCCGTAGGGCGGCCGGGCGGGGCAGCGGTGGGAGGAATGCCCCAGGCCGCGCGACCTTCGGAGATGGGACGCAAGGCGGCTTCCAGGGCATGTGCGTCACCCGATTCGATCAGGGCTTCGAGCTGGTCGAGCATGGTGCGAAAGCGCTTGGATTGAGCGAGGACTTCATGCTTGTTGGCCAGCAGGATGTCGCGCCAGACGGCCGGCTCGCCGGCGGCGATGCGCGTGAAGTCGCGAAAGCCCGGGCCGGCCAGGCTCAGGTAGTCGCGCGCCGCCGGCTGCTCGGCGATGGCCTGGAAGTAGGCGAAGGCAAGCAGATGGGGAAGGTGGCTGACGGCGGCAAAGGCCGCATCATGGTTGTGCGGCCGCATCTTCAGCACCGTGGCACCCAGGGCCGACCAGACGTCCGTCGCCCGCTGCACGAGCTGCGGGTTGGTGAAGGGCTGGGGCGTCAGGATGACCTGGCGACCTTCGTAGAGGTTGGCCTCGGCATGCTGGACGCCGCCCGACTCCTTGCCCGCGATCGGGTGGCAGGGAACGAAGCTGGAGGAGCGGTCCCCCAGGGCGCGTCGCGCGGCTTCGATGACGTCGCACTTGGTCGAGCCCACATCCATGAAAAGCACGCCCGGGTTGACCAGGTGGCGGATCGCCTTCAGCGTGCTTTCGGTAGCCGACACCGGCACGGCAATCAGCACGATGTCCGAACCCGACACGGCCAGCAATGCCGATTCTGCGGCCACGTCGATGACACCGAGCTTCTTCGCCTGCTCCGTCGTCGACGGCGACTTGCTGTAGCCGACGACGCGCTTGACCAGGCCGGCCTTCTTCATCGCCAGCGCAAAGCTGCCGCCCATCAGGCCGCATCCGATCACGCCGAGCTGTTGGAACATCAGCGCCTGCCCGGCCGCCCGAAGGGCGCTGAGCTCCCCCTCGGGGGGCAGTGAACGAAGCAAGCGTGGGGGCTCATAGATCCTCAGTTCTTGACTGGGTAGGCGCCCAGAATCTTGAAGAAGGCGCAAAGCTCGCGCAACTCGGCCAGCGCGTCGGCGACGTTGGGATGCGTCGGGTGGCCGTCGAGGTCAATGTAGAAGTAATAGTCCCACTGCCCGGTGCGGGCCGGCCGGGACTCCAGGCGGGTCATGGACACGCCATGCCGTTTCAGTGGCACGAGCAGGTCGTGCATCGCGCCTGGGCGGTTGGGCACCGAGACGACGAGGCTGGTGCAGTCGCGGCCTGTGGCCGGCGGCGTGGCCATGGTCTGCGGCAGGCAGATGACGGCAAAGCGGGTGCGGTTGTAGGCCTCGTCCTGGATGGCGTGTGCCGTGATGTGCAAGCCGAAGACGGTGGACGCGCGCTCACTGCCCAGGGCCGCCCACGCCGGATTGGTGGCGGCCAGGCGTGCGCCTTCGGCATTGCTGGAGACGGCGCGGCGTTCGACGTCGGGCAGGTGCTTGTTCAGCCAGTTCTGGCATTGAGCCAACGCCTGGGGATGCGCGAGCACGGCCTCGACGCCATGCATCGACGGTTCCTTGCGCATCAGGTTGTGGCGGATCAGCAGGCTGACTTCGCCCACTACATGGCAGGGCGTATGCAGGAAGAGGTCCAGCGAGCGTGTGACGACGCCCTCGGTCATGTTCTCGACGCCCACCACCCCGAACTGCGCGCTGCCGCTGGCCGTCGCGTGGAAGACTTCGTCGAAGTTGGCGCAGAAGATGATGTCGGCCGCGCCGCCGAAGTATTCGATGGCGGCTTGTTCGCAAAAGGTGCCAACGGGGCCGAGCACCGCAACGCGTTGCGGCGATTCCAGCGCCAGGCAGGCCGACATGATCTCGCGCCAGATGGCTGCGACATGCTCGCCCTTGAGCGGGCCGGGGTTGGCGGCGCGAATCTTGTCGATGACCTGGGCGACACGGTCGGGGCGGAAGAAGGGCGTGCCTTCGGCGCGCTTGATCTCACCGACCTGCTCGGCGACGCGAGCGCGTTGGTTCAGCAGTTCCAGCAACTGTTTGTCGAGGCCGTCGATCTGGTCGCGCAGCGCGAGCAGGGCCTGGGATGCGACCGGTTCAGCCATGGCGAGCCTCGAAGTCCTGCATGAACGACGCCAGCGCCTGCACACCTTCCAGCGACATGGCGTTGTAGAGGGACGCGCGCATGCCGCCGACCGACTTGTGGCCCTTGAGTTGCAACAACCCCGCAGTGTCGGCCTGGGCGAGGAAGCTCTCGTTGAGCTTCTCGTCTTGCAGGAAAAAGGGCACGTTCATGCGCGAGCGGCAGCTCGGGTCGACGCGGTTCTCGTAGAAGCCGGACGCGTCCAGCGTGGAATAGAGCAGCCGGGCCTTGTCGATGTTGCGCTGCTCGATGGCGGCCAAACCACGCTTGCCGGCGTAGTCGAGGTTCTTGACCCACTCGAACACGAGGCCGGCGACATAGATGGCGAACGTCGGCGGCGTGTTGTACATGGAGTGGTTGGCGGCCACCGTTTCGTAGTTGAACGCGGTGGGGCAGATGTCAAGCGCGTGGCCGAGGAGATCGTCGCGCACGAACACCAGAGTCAGGCCGGCCGGGCCGATGTTCTTTTGCGCTCCCCCGAAAGCCAGGCCGACGCGGCTCCAGTCGATGGCGCGCGACAGCAGGTGCGACGAGCAGTCGATGACCAGCGGCACGCCGTTGGTCAGGCGGGGCAGGTCATGGAACTCGATGCCGTCGATGGTCTCGTTGGTGCAGACATGCACATAGCTCGCGTCGGGGCGGAGCTGCCAGTCGTTCGGGATTGAGTGCCCGCTGCCGATGTCGGCGGCGATCTGGACGTCGGCATAACGGCGCGCTTCGGCGGCACTTTTGCGCGACCAGGAACCAGTGACGACGACATCGACCCTGCCGCCGCGGCTGAGGTTCAGCGGCACGATGGAGTTCTCGCCGAGCCCGCCACCCTGCATGAACAGGATGCGGAAGTTGGCCGGCACGGCCAGCAGCTCGCGCAGATCGGCCTCGGCGCGTTCGAGGATGCTGCCAAACTCCTTGCCGCGGTGGCTCATCTCCATGACGCTCATGCCGCTGCCGCCCCAGTCCAGCATCTCCGCCGCCACTTGGCGCAAAACAGGTTCCGGCAGGGTCGCCGGTCCGGCGGAGAAATTGAACGGGCGGCGGACAGCGGTCATCAAGGTCGGAGGCTATTTCTTGGGTGCAGATGCCGCAGCTTTGGGGGCTGCAGCGGGAGGTTGGATACCGAGCTGCTTGGCCAGGGTGTTCTGCAGCGTTTTCAGCCGGCCCTCCAGCGTGGGGCCGGCTTCGGCCATCACCTTTTGCGCGACGGCCTTTTGCAGCTCAATGCTGGCGAGGCCAAATTTCTGGCTGACCGGCGATTCTGCCCAGGCCACGATCTGCTTCAGTTCGTCCTCGTTGAAGCGTTCGTCCAGCAGCGCCGAAGCCGTGGTTGGTACGGCTTTGGCGATCTTGTCCTTCAGATAGGGAATGTTTTCCTCGACGAACTTCTTCAGTTCGGCGTCCATCAACTTGGCCGTTGCCTCTCGCTTGTCCGCCGGTACTTGCTGCAGCGCGGCGCGGCCGCCCTGCATCAGCTGGGGCAGGGGCTGCTGCACGATGCTGGCGGCCATGCTTTCGGCCATGCCTTGCTGCTGGAGCTGCACGATCTTGTCGATCAGCGCCTTTTTTGACGCCGAGGGTTGCGCCAGCGCGGTGCCGGTGGCCAGCGCGACGGCCAGGGCCAGGCCCAGCTTGCGAGAATTCATGTCAGTCCTTGGGGGCTTCAGGGGTGTCACCGGCCTCGCCAAGCTCGCTGGCGCTGTCGGAGTCGGAGGTTTCGTTGGCGTCGTTTTCGACGATGCGTTGCAGGCCCGACAGCTTGCTGCCGTCGTCCAGCGCAATCAGTGTGACACCTTGGGTTGCGCGACCGAGTTCGCGGATCTCACTCACGCGGGTACGCACGAGCACGCCCTTGTCGGTGATCAGCATGATCTCGTCCTCGGGGCGCACCAGTGTCGCAGCGACGACGCGGCCGTTTCGCTCGCTCTGCTGGATGGCGATCATGCCCTTGGTGCCACGGCCGTGGCGGGTGTACTCCAGGATGCTGGTGCGCTTGCCAAAGCCGTTCTCGGTGGCGGTCAGCACCGACTGCGTTTCATCCTCGGCAACGAGCATGGCGATAAGGCGCTGGTCGGGCTCTAGCATCATGCCGCGCACGCCGCGGGCGGTGCGGCCCATGGGGCGCACGTCATCCTCATCAAAGCGCACGGCCTTGCCGCCATCGCTGAACAGCATGACATCGTGATGACCGTCGGTCAGCGCGGCGCCGATCAGGTGATCGCCCTCGTCCAGGTCGACGGAGATGATGCCGGCCTTGCGCGGATTGCTGAAGTCCTTCAGCGAAGTTTTCTTGACTGTGCCCATGGCCGTGGCCATGAAGATGAAATGATCCTCAGGGAAGCTGCGGAACTCGCCAGTCAGCGCCAGCACGACGGTGATCTTCTCGCCGGCCTGCAGCGGGAACATATTGACGATAGGTTTGCCACGCGAGTTGCGCGAGCCCTGCGGCACTTCCCAGACCTTGAGCCAGTAGACGCGGCCACGGTCTGAGAAGCACAGGATCCAGTCGTGCGTGTTGGCAATGAAGAGCTGGTCGATCCAGTCGTCGTCCTTGGTCGCCGTGGCCTGCTTGCCGCGGCCGCCGCGGCGCTGGGCGCGGTACTCGCTCAAGGCCTGGCTCTTGATGTAGCCGGTGTGCGAGAGCGTCACGACCATGTCGGTCGGCGTGATCAGGTCCTCGGTGCCGAGTTCCTGCGCGTTGTGCTCGATGACGCTGCGGCGCGCACCGAGCTTGGTCTGGCCGAACTCGGTCTTCAACTGGATCAGCTCGTCGCTGATGATGGTCGTCACACGGGAGGGCGTGGCGAGGATATCGAGCAGATCGGCGATCTGGGACATGACGTCCTTGTACTCACCGACGATCTTGTCCTGCTCCAGGCCGGTCAGGCGCTGCAGGCGCATCTGCAGGATTTCGCCCGCCTGAGAGTCGGACAGGCGGTAGAGGCCGTCCGTCTGCATGCCGTACTCGGGCTCCAGGCCTTCAGGGCGGAAGGCAGCGCGCCCACCCGGCGTCTGGCCTTCCGCGCGAGTCAGCATCTCGCGCACCAACGACGAATCCCAGCTCTTGGCCATCAGCGCCGCCTTGGCGACCGGCGGCGTCGGTGAGGTCTTGATGGTCTCGATGAACTCATCGATGTTGGCCAGCGCCACGGCCAGGCCTTCGAGCACATGACCGCGCTCGCGGGCCTTGCGCAACTCGAAGATGGTCCGGCGCGTCACGACCTCTCGACGGTGTTCCAGGAACACCACCACCATGTCGCGCAGATTGCAGAGCTTGGGCTGGCCGTCGATGAGGGCCACCATGTTCATGCCGAAGCTGTCCTGCAACTGCGTCTGCTTGTAGAGGTTGTTCAGCACCACCTCGGGGACTTCGCCGCGCTTGAGCTCGATGACGACGCGCATGCCCGACTTGTCGGACTCGTCCTGGATGTGACTGATCCCTTCGATCTTCTTCTCATGGACCAGCTCGGCGATGCGCTCCAGCAGCGTCTTCTTGTTGACCTGGTAGGGGATCTCGTCAACGATGATCGACTGGCGCGAGCCCTTGTCGATGTCCTCGAAGTGCACCTTGGCGCGCATCACCACGCGGCCGCGCCCGGTGCGGTAGCCGTCGCGTACACCAGCCAAGCCGTAGATAATGCCGGCCGTCGGGAAGTCGGGCGCCGGGATGATCTCCATGAGCTCATCGACCGTGCATTCCGGGTTCTTCAGCGCAAACAGGCAGGCGTCGACGACTTCGTTGAGGTTGTGCGGAGGGATATTCGTCGCCATGCCGACGGCGATGCCGGAGGCACCGTTGACCAGCAGATTCGGCAGCCGCGTCGGCAAAACCAGGGGCTCTTTTTCGCTGCCGTCGTAATTCGGCCCGAAATCGACAGTTTCCTTGTCGATATCGGCCAGCATTTCATGGGCGATCTTGTCCAAGCGAATTTCGGTGTATCGCATGGCTGCGGCGTTGTCGCCATCGACTGAGCCGAAATTGCCCTGTCCGTCGACCAACATGTGACGCAGGGAGAAATTCTGCGCCATTCGGACAATGGTGTCGTAGACGGCGGTATCGCCGTGCGGGTGGTATTTGCCGATGACGTCGCCGACGATACGGGCCGACTTCTTATATGGCCGGTTCCAGTCGTTGTTGAGTTCGTGCATCGCAAACAGAACGCGACGATGCACCGGTTTGAGGCCGTCGCGGGCGTCAGGCAGTGCACGACCAACGATCACGCTCATCGCGTAATCAAGGTAGGAGCGGCGCATCTCCTCCTCTAGGCTGATCGGCAGGGTTTCCTTGGCGAACTGGGTCATGCGGCGGGTCTACGCACGCGTTACACGTACGCGGCGTCCTCAGAGGTAGGTGAAAGGCGCGAATTCTAAGCGGCTCGCCCCCATGTAGCAGCAGCGCAACAGCGTCACAGTGCCTATGAACGTAGGCCGCCACAATGCGTTCGTCTCGGTGCCCACATGGCACAATCGTCGAGTCCCTAGGAGAAACCCTAAAGTCTCTCCTGTGGTTAGAGGTTTGAGTACCGACTCTCGCAGGGCAACTGCGGCATTCCTTGAGAGGAGAATCATGAAGAAATTGAATCGCGTGGCGTCGCTGTTTGCGGTGGCTGCGGTCGCCGCTGCGGCAGCGTCTGGCGCGTCCGCGCAAACCATCGACAACTGGCGCGCAACTGACGGCACCGTTTGGAAGAACGGCACCAACGAATACTGCTGGCGCAACAACTTCTGGACGCCGGCGACGGCTGCCAAGGGTTGCGATGGCGAAATCAAGCCGGCACCGAAGGTTGAGGCGCCTGTCCCGGTCGCTCCGCCGACTCCCGTTGCTCCGCCCCCGCCGCCCCCGCCGCCCCCGCCACCGCCCGCCCCGGTCAGCGAAAAGGTCACCTTCGCCGCCGACGCCTTCTTCGACTTTGACAAGTCGACGCTGAAGCCCGAAGCCATGGCCAAGCTGGATGACTTGGTCGGCAAGACCAAGGGCATCAACCTGGAAGTCATCATCGCCGTGGGCCACACCGACTCGGTGGGCAGTGATGAATACAACCAGAAGCTGTCGATCCGCCGTTCGGAAGCCGTCAAGGCCTACCTGGTGAACAAGGGCGTCGAGCCGAACCGTGTCTACACCGAAGGCAAGGGCGAGAAGCAGCCCGTCGCCGACAACAAGACCGCCGAAGGCCGCGCCAAGAACCGCCGCACCGAGATCGAAGTCGTCGGTACGCGCAACAAGTAAGCCCGGGCGCCTTCGGGCGCTTTGCGCAGAGCCCCGAACGGCCCGCCGTCGGGGCTTTTCCATTTTCTACAACCGCCATGATCAATGCCGACCCGCAAGAGCTCGCCAAGTTCGGCGACCTTGCCCACCGCTGGTGGGATCCTGAAAGTGACTTCAAGCCGCTGCATCAAATCAATCCGTTGCGCCTGGGCTGGATCCAGCAGTTCTGTCCGTTGAGCGGCAAACGCGTGCTCGACGTCGGTTGTGGCGGTGGCATCCTGAGTGACTCAATGGCTCGGGCGGGTGCTCAGGTGCTGGGGATCGACCTGTCGATCAAACCACTGCGCGTCGCGGAGCTGCATGCGATGGAGGCGGGTACCCAAGGTGTCGAATACCGCGAGATTGCCGTCGAAGCGTTGGCTGCAGAGAAGCCGGCCGGCTTCGATGTCGTGACCTGCATGGAAATGCTGGAGCATGTGCCGGACCCCGCCTCGGTGGTGCGCGCCTGTGCGGCGCTCGTGAAGCCGGGCGGCTGGGTGTTCTTGTCGACGCTCAACCGCAACGCCAAGTCGTTCCTGTTGGCCATCGTCGGTGCCGAATACGTGCTCAGCATGCTGCCAAAAGGCACCCATGAATACGCGCGCTTCCTTCGGCCATCCGAACTGGCCCGGTTCTGCCGGGACGCCGGGCTGGAAGTGCAGGCCAGCCGTGGCGTGATATACAACCCGCTAACGCAGCGATACAGCCTGGGTGCGGACGCCGACGTCAATTACATGCTGGCCTGCCGTCGGTACACGTAATGCCTCTTGCGCCGCGCTGGTCCCACTTGCGGGCGGTGCTGTTCGACCTCGACGGCACCTTGATCGACAGCGTCGAAGATCTGGCGCGCGCTGCCAACGACATGCGCGCTGATCGTGGGCTGGGCCCGCTGCCTTTGGCCCGGTATCGACCGTACGGCGGATCGGGTGCGCGCGGGATGCTCAACCAGGCCCTTGATGTGGCGCCTGGACAATCCGGCTATGACGAACTGAAGCGGGAATTCCTCGATCGCTATGAGGCCTTGATGTACGACTGCACGCGACCATTTGAAGGCGTCGAAGCAGAACTTGCCGGGCTCACCGCAGCCGGATTACCGTGGGGCATTGTCACGAACAAGGCCGAGCGTTTTGCGCTGCCCTTGACCAAGGCGTTGCGTCTCGCTGCGCTCGTTGTCGTGGGAGGTGATACGACCGGCCACGCTAAACCGCATCCTGCACCGCTGCTCGAAGCGGCGCGGCGCCTGACCGTACCCCCTGCGGCCTGTCTCTACGTCGGTGACGATGAACGAGATGTCGTTGCTGGGCGCGCAGCCGGCATGTCGACGGCGGTGGCGGCCTGGGGATATCTCGGTCCCCACGCCGAACACGGTCGTTGGGGTGCCGATATCGGCCTTGTCGCGCCTGGCGGCTCTTGAAAACGCTTGGGCTGACCTAAACTACGGCTTCTGGGGCCGACCTGGTTTCGACGTGGGTGCGGATCCGGAGTAGGGCATGCCGAGCACCAGTCCGCTCGTAAAACCACTGGAAACAAAGTAACTGCAAACGACTCTACGTTCGCACTCGCCGCTTAATTGCGGTTGAGCTTCTCAACGGCAGGCCGATGGGCCGGGCTGAGTTCCGTAAGGGGCGAGGCTGAGAAGTCACTCACATCGGCTGGCAATGCGCTGGGTCACTCAGTGTGTTGCGAGATCAAGTGACTGGCGGGAAAGCTAGCGTGCCACTGCGCGAGTTGACCGTGAGATTCAAATCAGCCGGCTAAGCATGTAGATCTGCCCGGTGATGGCTTGCGGACGGGGGTTCAATTCCCCCCGGCTCCACCATCTTAGAGTTCAGCGGGGTTCGCTGAAGTCCTAAAGGCCTAAGTCAATCAACGACTTAGGCCTTTCTTCTTTGTCCGCTAGCGTCCGGGAAGCCCGGCACCTTCCCGCATGAAGGGGTAAGTGTCCTGGGTAACTGGGTAACGCCCGGGTCATTGCCATCGACAGCGCCCCGTTCAGCCCGCAGGCCATCTGGCTGACAGGCCTACGCGTTTGCCGGGGGTGCATCAATGCCTGCCTTGTGTGCCGACACCAGGCCAGCGTCAACTGAAACCCTGGCCCCGGATCAGGCCAACCGCCAAGCCTTCGATGCTGAAGTTTTCAGTGCCTTCACCGACGCGGATGGGCTCGAAATCGGCGTTCTCGGGGAGCAATTCGATGCCTTCCGCACCGCGCTTGAAACGCTTGACGGTGACGTCGTCGCCGACTCGGGCCACGACGATTTGGCCATTGCGGGCCTCATTCGTCGACTGCACGGCAAGCAGGTCGCCATCAAGGATGCCGATGTCCTTCATGCTCATGCCCTTGACCTTCAGCAGGTAGTCGGGCTTCTTGGCGAACAGGCTGGGCTCGATGGTGTAGGTCTGTTCGACATGCTCCTGTGCCAGGATGGGTGCGCCGGCAGCGACCCGGCCGATCAGTGGCAGGGTCAACTGGGCCAAGCTGGGAATGGGCAGGCTGAATTGACGCGCGCGGTTGACGGCGGTGAGCGCGTCCGACTTGAGCCGGATGCCGCGCGATGTGCCGCCGATCAGTTCCAGCATGCCCTTGCGCGCCAGTGCCTGCAAATGCTCCTCGGCCGCGTTGGCGGATTTGAAGCCCAGCTCGGCAGCGATTTCAGCCCGTGTGGGCGGTGAGCCGGTGCTTTCAATCGCATTGCGCACCAGGTCGAAGATCTGCTGCTGGCGGGCGGTAAGCTTGGGTCGGTCTTGCACGGGCGGCCTTTTCAATGGGCTGGTGATTTGTCCAGCAACTGTATTTTTGTCCAGGAATCCATCAATTGCAAACCCCTGCAGATTTAATTGTCATTCTGGCCACCGGCGGGACGATTGCCGGCACCTCTCGGAGCGCGACCGACGGTGTCGGCTATACGGCCGCGCAGTTGCGGGTGGAAGACCTACTGGCTGCGATACCAGGCTTGGCACACCGCCGTTTGGAGGCGCATCAACTCGCCCAGCTGGACAGCAAGGACATGGACTTTGCGACCTGGCAGCGCTTGGCCACTGCGGTGCAAGCGCAGCTGGACAGGCCCGCGGTTGGCGGTGTCGTCATCACCCATGGCACGGACACGCTCGAGGAGACGGCGTACTTCCTGCACCGCGTGTTGGCGCCGATCAAGCCCGTCGTGCTGACGGCGGCGATGCGTCCGGCCACCGCGCTGGCCGCCGACGGACCCCAAAACCTTCTGGATGCGGTTCAAGTGGCCTCCGCACCGGGCGCGGCGGGCGTCGTGGTGGCGTTTGCGGGGCGTGTGCATGACGCAACCCAGGTGCGCAAGACGCACAGCTATCGCGTCGACGCCTTCGAATCGACGGACGGCGCGCTGGTGGCGCGCGTCGAAGAGGGATCGGTCAGGCTGCTCGGACGCTGGCCGCAGGGCGACGCACTGGGCTTGGCCCGCATTGCCCGGCCGGTGCAGGACTGGCCGCGTGTGGACATCGTGATGAACCATGCGGGCCAGGACGGCCGCATCGTGCATGCGCTGCTGTCTGCAGGCGTGGATGGCATCGTGGCCGCTGGCACCGGCAACGGCACGCTGAGCGTTGCACTGGACGCGGCCTTGCGCGAAGCCGAGGCCCGCAGTGTTCGCGTCCTGCGCAGCACGCGCTGTGACGCCGGTCCGGTCATGGCGCTGCCCGGACTCCTGCCGAGCGCCGGTGCTCTGAGCCCTCTCAAGGCCAGGATCGAACTGATCCTGTCGTTGCTGGCTGCATGAACAAAAAGGCGGCGCCGAGCCGAGGCTCGACACCGCGGCTCGAACCGCCGTCGCTTTAGACGATGGTCAGCGACACGTCGACATTGCCGCGCGTGGCGTTCGAGTAGGGGCAGACCTCGTGGGCTGTGGCGACCAGCGCTTCCAGCGCGGCGCGCTCCATGCCGGGCACGGAAATCTTCATGTCGACCTGGATGCCGAAGGCGCCCGGCTTGTTGGCGTGCGGGCCGATGGCGACGTCGCTCGTGATCGAGACCTCGGCAGGCAGGCTGATCTTCTGCTTGCCGGCAACGGCCTTCATCGCGCCGATGAAGCAGGCGGAATAGCCAGCCGCAAACAGCTGCTCGGGGTTGGTGCCCGGGCCACCAGCGCCGCCCAGTTCCTTGGGCGTTGACAGCGTCACGTCGATGGCGCCATCAGACGACTTGGCGGTACCGGCACGACCGCCGGTGGCAGTGGCGGTGGCGGTGTAGAGGGCTTTTTCGATGGCCATGTGGGGCTCCTTGGGTTGACGGTGGGGTGAGGGAAATCAGTTGGCGGCCGGCTGACCGAGCTGCTGTCGAAGTAGATGCAGCCGACGCGTCAGCGTGACGAGTTCGTCCAGCTCACAGGCGCTGGCGCAGGCCAACCGGCCGGGGATGTCCAGCGCCTTGCCGCGCAGCTTGCGGCCGGCCGGTGTCAGGAAAAGGTCGACTCGGCGTTCGTCTTCCGTAGCGCGGCGGCGCTCGATGTGGCCCAGTGCTTGCAGTCGCTTGAGCAGTGGTGTCAGGGTGCCGGAGTCCAGTGACAGGCGCTCGCCGAGCTGGCTGACGCTCAGCCCCTCGGTCTCCCACAGCACCAGCATGACGAGGTACTGCGGATAGGTCAGGCCAAGCGGTGCGAGCAGGGGCTTGTAGAGCTTGGTCATGGCCAGCGAGCTGCTGTAGAGCGCGAAGCACAACTGCCGATCCAGCTTGAGCCATTGCTCGCGGGAGTCGACGGAGGTGGATGCCTTGCTGCGTGCCATGGCCGTTAATGTAGTAAGCAATTCAATTGCGCACAATGCAAATGGTCTTTGCGCAGGGTCGTTTGAGTGACAGGGACAGGCTAGGGTGATCTGCGAGGATGCGCCACCCCCTATCGAACAACGACGAGGAGAGATGCGATGCAGATGGCGGCAATCGTGCTGGCAGCGCTGGTGGCGCTGCTGCACCTGTACTTCCTGGTGCTGGAAATGTTCTTCTGGACCCAGCCGCTGGGCCGCAAGGCCTTCGGGCTGAAGGCCGACTTTGCGGAGCAGACCAAGGCGCTGGCCGCCAACCAAGGGCTCTACAACGGCTTTCTCGCGGCGGGGCTACTGTGGGGCCTGATGCAAGGCGCTGCGGGCGCGGGCAAGCCCTGGCTGGTGTTCTTCCTCGGCTGCGTCGTCGTGGCCGGCGTGTTCGGGGCGGCGACAGCGTCGAAGAAGATCCTGTACGTGCAGGCGCTGCCGGGCGCACTGGCCCTGGCAGCGGTGCTTCTCAGCTGAGCGCCTCGATCTGCTCGCTCAGTGCCAGCCAACGCGTCTCATCGATTTCGAGCTGGTCGCTGATCGCCTTTAGCCGCTTGCCCATCTCGGCGATGGCCGACGCTGCGGCACCCTCGGAGAGCTGGGCTTCGATGCCTGCGCGCTCTTCGGCCAGGGCGTGCATACGCTTGTCGATGGCCTCCATCTCCTTGCGCAGCGGCCGCGTCTGCTCGGCCAGCTTGGCGCGCGCCTGGCCTGAGGCCTTGCGGTCTTCGCGGGGCGCCGGTGCGGCTGCGGGTGCCGCCACCATAGCGGGCGCGGACGCCGCAGCCGGTTGCTTCCTGGCGGCGCGGGCGGCCTCCTTGCTCTGCTCGAGCAGCCAGCGCTGATAGTCGTCCAGGTCGCCGTCGAAAGGTTTGACGACGCCGTCGGTCACCAGCCAGAACTCATCGCAGACCTCGCGCAGCAGCGCACGGTCGTGACTGACCAGCATGACCGTGCCCTCGAACTCGTTGAGCGCCATCGACAGCGCCTCGCGGGTGTTCAGGTCCAGGTGGTTGGTGGGCTCGTCCAGCAGCAGCAGGTTGGGACGCTGCCACACCAGCATGGCCAGCACCAGCCGCGCCTTTTCGCCGCCGGACAGGCTGCCCACGGCCTGGTTGACCATGTCGCCGGTAAAGCGGAACTGGCCGAGGAAGTCGCGCAGCTCCTGCTCGCGGCCGGCCGGGCCGACCTCGCGCGCCAGCCGCACCATGTGCTCCAGCGGGCCTTCGTCCAGCCGCAGCACGTCCAGCTCCTGCTGGGCGAAGTAGCCGATCGACAGGCCCTTGCCCTGCGTCAGCCTGCCAGCCAGCGCCGGCTGCGTGCCGGCAATCGTCTTGACCAGCGTGGACTTGCCCTGGCCGTTGGCGCCGAGGATGCCGATGCGCTGGCCGGCCAGCACCGAGCGGTCGATGTCACGCACGATGGTGGTCGTGCCGTAGCCGCACGACATCTCGTCGAACATCAGCATCGGGTTCGGCAGGTTCAGCGGCTCGCGGAACTCGAAGTTGAAGTCGGCCGACGCCAGCACCGGCGCCAGCCGCTCCATGCGCTCCAGCGCCTTCACGCGGCTCTGTGCCTGCTTGGCCTTGCTGGCCTTGGCCTTGAAGCGGTCGATGAACTTCTGCAGGTGGGCCACGCGCTCCTGCTGCTTGGAGAAGGCGGCCTGTTGCAGCACCATCCGCTCGGCACGCTGGGTCTCGAAGCTGGTGTAGTTGCCGCCGTAGCGCACCAGCTTGCCTTCGTCCAGGTGCAGCGTGACCTTGGTGATCGCGTCGAGGAACTCGCGGTCATGGCTGATGATGATCAGCGTGCCGTCGTAGCGCTGCAGCCAGGCCTCCAGCCAGACCAGGGCGTCCAGGTCCAGATGGTTGGTGGGCTCGTCCAGCAGCATCAGCTCGGCCGGGCACATCAGCGCGCGGGCCAGCTGCAGGCGCATGCGCCAACCGCCGGAAAAGCTGTTGACGGGCGCGTCGAGTTGCTCGGTCTTGAAGCCCAGGCCCATCAGCAGCGCCTGGGCACGCGAGCGGGCGTCGAAGGCGCCGACGTCGGCCAGTAGTGCGTGCGCGTCGGCCATCGCGTGACCGTCGTTGGCGGCCTCGGCGGCGTCGAGCGCGGCGCGGGCGGCCATCAGCGGCAGGTCGCCTTCGAGCACATAGTCGGTCGCGCCGTCGTCCGTCTCGGGCATGTTCTGGGCGACCTCGGAGCGACGCCAGTGCTTGGGCACCTCGACCTCGCCCTTGTCGTTACCCAGGCGGTGCGTGAGCAACGCGAACAGGCTGGACTTGCCGGCGCCGTTGCGGCCGACCAGGCCGATCTTCTCGCCGGGTTGCAGTGTGGCGGAGGCGTTGTCCAGCACCACCTTGACGCCGCGGCGCAGCGTGATGTCGCGCAAGGTGATCATTGCAGGGCCTCCTTCGTGACGAGCAGGACCTGGTCGTGGCCGGCGGAGGTTTCCAGCCAGACAACTTCGAGCGTCGGGAAGGCCGCCTCGAAGTTCTCGCGCTCGTTGCCGATTTCCAGCACGAGCACGCCGTCGTCGGTCAACGCGGCGGGCGCGGCGCGCAGCAGCTCACGGATGAAGTCCATGCCGTCCGACCCGCCGGCCAGCGCCAGTTCGGGTTCGGCGCGGTATTCGGCGGGCAGGGCGGCCATGCTGGTGCTGTTCACGTAGGGCGGGTTGCAGAGAATCAAGTCGTAAGGTCCTTGCGCGCCAGCGAGGCCGTCGCCTTGCAGCAGGCGGATGCGCAGGGCCAGGTTGTGGCGCTCCACGTTCAGCTTCGCAACTGCCAGCGCCTGGGTATCGATGTCCAGCGCGTCCACGGCCACCTCGGGCCACGCCATCGCTGCCAGCACGGCCAGGCTGCCGTTGCCGGTGCATAGGTCCAGCACGCGGCGGCTGCCGGGGTGCAGCCATGGGTCGATGCTCGCGTCGGCAATCAGCTCGGCGATGAAGCTGCGCGGCACGATGGCGCGCTCGTCGATGCTGAAGGGCACACCCTGCAGCCAGGCCTCGCCGGTCAGGTAGGCGGCCGGTTTGCGGCTGGTGATGCGCTCTTCCACCAGCGCCTCGGCCGCGGCCTGTTCGGTCTCGGTCAGCTCGCGCTCGGCGTGCTCATCCAGGGCGTCCAGCGGCAACTGCAGGCTCCACAGCACCAGCCAGGCCGCCTCGTCGAAAGCATTGGTCGTGCCGTGGCCAAAAAACAAGCCCGCCTGGTCGAGGCGGGCGGCTTGGGTTTCGATGCAGGTGATCAGTTTCAAGGGCCGCGGACGTCCAGGGTGATTTCGGTGAAGCTGGGCTCGTCGCCCGCCTTCTCTTCCTTGCGCGGCGTGTTGGTCAGGCGCGAGCCCGGCGCCTCGTTCTGCAGCCGCCACAGCAGGTTGGTCGGCGAGTCGGCGAAGGCCAGGCCTTCCTCGCGGGTGATGGTGCCGTCGGTGATGAGCTTGGCGAAATGCTCTTCATAGGTCTGCGAGCCCTCGGCGATGGACTTCTCCATCGCCTCCTTCACACCGGCGAAGTCGCCCTGCTCGATGAGCTCGGCCACCAGCTTGGTGTTCAGCAGGATCTCGATGACGGGCACGCGGCCGCCGGCGGTGGCGCGCACCAGGCGCTGCGAGATGACCGCCTTCAGACCGGCCGCCAGGTCGTTCAGCAGCGCAGGGCGTGACTCCGGCGTGTAGAAGGACAAGATGCGGTTCAGCGCGTGATAGGTGTTGTTGCCGTGCAGCGTGGCCAGTACCAGGTGGCCCGACAGCGCATAGCTGATCGCCGCCGTCATCGTCTCGCGGTCGCGGATTTCACCGATGAGGATGCAGTCCGGCGCCTGGCGCAGCGCGTTCTTCAGCGCGACCTGCAGCGACGCCGTATCCCGCCCGATCTCGCGCTGGTTGACGACCGAGCGCTTGTTGCTGAACAGGTACTCGATCGGGTCCTCGATGGTGAGGATATGCCCCGTCATCGTCTGGTTACGCAGCTCCAGCATGGACGCCAGCGTCGTGCTCTTGCCCGTGCCGGTCGCGCCCACCATCAGGATGAGGCCGCGCTTTTCCTTGATCATGCCGCCGAGCACCAATGGCAGTTGCAGGCTCTCCAGCGTCGGGATGTCGTGCGGGATATGGCGGAACACGGCGGCAATCGAGCCGCGCTGGCGAAAGCCCGACAGCCGGAAGCTGCCGACGCCGCGCACTGACACCGCCAGGTTGAGCTCGCCCGAGTTGTCCAGTTCGGCCAGCGACGTCGGGTCGATCACCTCGGCGATCAATTGGCGGGGCTGCGGCGGGGTCAGCAGCTGGTCGGACAGCTGCACGGTCTGGCCGTTGATGCGGATCAGCACCGGCATGTTGGCGGACAGATAGCAGTCCGACGCCCCCTTGTCGGCCATCAGCCGCAGGATGCGTTCCATGTTGCCCGCACTAGGACTGCTCATGTCCGACTCCACAATTCAAATACTGGTCTTCTCAGGCGCGCAGCAGTTCGTTGATGCTGGTCTTGGAGCGCGTCTGGGCATCCACGCGCTTGACGATGATGGCCGCGTACAGCGAATAGCGCCCGCCATCCTTGGGCAGGCTGCCCGAGATGACGACAGAGCCGGCCGGGATGCGGCCGTAGCTGACGGTGTCGGTCGCGCGGTCGTAGATCGGCGTGCTCTGGCCGATGTAGACGCCCATCGAGATGACCGAGTTCTCCTCGACGATGACGCCCTCGACCACCTCGGAGCGGGCGCCGATGAAGCAGTTGTCCTCGATGATGGTCGGGTTGGCCTGCAGCGGTTCCAGCACGCCGCCGATGCCGACACCGCCGCTGAGGTGCACGTTCTTGCCGATCTGCGCACAAGAGCCGACGGTGGCCCAGGTGTCGACCATCGCGCCTTCGTCGACGTAGGCGCCGATGTTCACGTAAGAGGGCATCAGCACGACGTTCTTGGCCTGGAAGCTGCCGCGGCGGGCGACGGCCGGCGGCACGATGCGCACGCCGCTGGCGCGCAGTTGCTCATCGCTCCAGCCGGCGTACTTGGTCGGCACCTTGTCGAAGAAGGTCAGCTCCTTGTCGCCCATGATGCGGTTGTCGTTCAGGCGGAAGGACAGCAGCACCGCCTTCTTGACCCACTGGTTCACCGTCCACTGGCCGACCCTTTCGCGGGTGGCCACGCGCAGGCGGCCGGCGTCCAGCTCGGCGATGACATGCTCGACGGCCTGGCGCAGATCGGGCGAGTTGGTCGGGTCCAGCGCGGCGCGGTTGTCCCAGGCGAGGTCGATCAGGCTTTGCAGTTCGGCGGTATTCATGGGCGGGCTTGAGATTGCGTGAAGGAGACGATGCGGCGGGCGGCTTCAAGGCATTCGGCCTCGTCGGCCACCAGGGCCAGCCGGATGCGCCCGGCGCCGGGATTGCTGCCGTGGGCTTCGCGGGCCAGCAGGCTGCCCGGCAGGACGGCGAGATTGTATTGAGCGAGCAGGCCTTGGGCGAAGGCCACGTCGTCAGCGCCTGGAACGGCCGCCCAGAGGTAGAAGCCGGCATCGGGCAGGGCGACGTCCAGCACGTCAGCCAGCAGCGGCGTGGTTTCAGCGAACTTCCGGCGGTAGCGCGCACGGTTGTCGATGACATGGGTCTCGTCGCCCCATGCGGCGATGCTGGCGGCCTGGACGAGGGGGCTCATCGCGCTGCCGTGATAGGTGCGGTAGAGCAGAAACCTCTTCAGCAGCGCGGCGTCACCGGCGACGAAACCCGAGCGCAGGCCGGGCACGTTGGAACGTTTGGACAGCGAGGTGAAGGCAATCAGGTTCTTGAAATCCCCGCGCCCCAGCCTGGCCGCCGCTTCGAGCCCGCCGAGCGGCGCTTCGTCACGGAAATAGATTTCTGAATAGCACTCGTCCGAGGCGATGACGAAGCCATGGCGGTCGCTCAGCTCGAACAGCGCCTGCCATTCGGACAGTGGCATCACCGCACCGCTGGGGTTGCCCGGCGAGCAGACGTACAGCAGCTGGGTGCGTGCCCAAGTCGTCCCGTCGATCTGGTGCCAGTCGACGGCGAAGTTGCGCGCCGGGTCGGCGGTCGCGAACGCCGCTTGGGCGCCCGCCAGCAGGGCTGCGCCTTCGTAGATTTGATAGAAGGGGTTGGGGCAGACAACCGTGGCGCCTGTGCGGCTCGCGTCGACCACCGTCTGGGCGATGGCGAACAGCGCCTCGCGCGAGCCGTTGACCGGCAACACCTGCGTGAGCGGGTCCAGCGTCAGGCCGTAGCGACGTGCGATCCAGGCCGCGATCGCTTCGCGCAAGGCCGGCGTGCCGGCGGTGGCCGGATAGCCCGACAGGCCCTTCATGGCGCCCTTGATGGCTTCTTCGATCAGTGCCGGTGCGGCGTGGCGCGGCTCGCCGATGCCGAGCGAGATCGGTGTGAAGTCAGGGTTCGGCGCAATGCCGGCGGTGAGCGCTTTCAAGCGCTCGAACGGATAGGGTTGCAGCCGGTCCAGCAGCGGATTCATCAGCCCAGCATCCCCGACTCGAAACCATGCGCCGGCAGGTCCACGCGCGGTGTCGGCGTCCAACCCGGCTTGCGGTGCTCGGCCACCACATTGGTGTAGATGCCGCCGCGGACATACCACTTGGCGGTGATGCGTATGAAGCGCGGGTCGGTCACCTTGACGATGTCGTCGAGGATGGTGTTCGTGACCCTCTCGTGGAAGGCGCCCTCGTTGCGGTAGCTCCAGAAATACATCTTCAGACTCTTGAGCTCCACGCAGAGCTCGTCGGCAATCATGTCGATGGTGAAATGCGCGAAGTCGGGCTGGCCGGTCAACGGGCAGTGGCAGGTGAACTCGGGCACCTGGAACTGGATGACGTAGTCGCGCCCGGGGTTCGGGTTCGGAAAGACCAGGATGTCCTTGCTCGGCTTCGTCGGCGGATTCTTGGGCACCTCGCGCATCTTGGGTTTCTTCTTGGTGGCGGGCGCGGGGGCGGACTTCTTGGTGGCCATGTTGCGGGGGCGATCTGAGAGGGGGCGAATGCTATCATCCGGCCCCGACGAGGCGCCTGTTGAAGGCGCTTTTCTTTAGCCAAATCAAGGGCTTACGAACCTTCCTCCATGCGGCTGAACTCGATCAAGCTCGCCGGCTTTAAGTCCTTTGCCGAACCCACGACCTTCCAGCTGCCTGGGCAGCTCGTCGGCGTCGTCGGCCCCAACGGCTGCGGCAAGTCCAACATCATGGATGCGGTGCGCTGGGTGCTGGGCGAGAGCAAGGCCAGCGAGCTGCGCGGCGAGTCCATGCAGGACGTCATCTTCAACGGCAGCGGCAACCGCAAGCCGGCGGGGCGCTCCAGCGTGGAGCTGGTGTTCGACAACCAGTCCGCGCGCGCCGGCGGGCCCTGGAACCAGTTCAGCGAGATCGCCGTCAAGCGCGTGCTGACGCGCGACGGCACCAGCAGCTACTTCATCAACAACCAGCCGGTGCGGCGGCGTGATGTGCAGGACGTGTTCCTCGGCACGGGCCTCGGGCCGCGCGCCTACGCCATCATCGGCCAGGGCACCATCTCGCGCATCATCGAGAGCAAGCCCGAAGAGCTGCGCCTGTTCCTGGAAGAAGCGGCCGGCGTGTCCAAGTACAAGGAACGCCGCCGCGAGACCGAAAACCGGCTGAAGGACACGCGCGAGAACCTGACCCGCGTCGACGACATCCTGCGCGAGCTCAACGCCAACCTCGAGAAGCTGGAGCGCCAGGCCGAGGTCGCGGCCAGCTATCGCAGCCTGCAGGACGCAGGCACGCTGAAGCTGCACCAGCTGTGGTTCCTGAAGCTGCGCGATGCCGGCAACGAAGCAACTCGCGTGAAGGCGGCCCATGCCGAGGCGCTGAACGCGCTGGAGTCGCGGACCGCCGAGCTGCGCGCTGTCGAGGCGGAGCTGGAGGAAGTGCGCCAGCAGCACTACGCCGCCGGTGACGAGCTGCACGCCTCACAAGGCCGGTATGCCGAAGCCCAGCTGGAAGTGAGCCGGTTGGAGGAGCGCATCCGCTTCGTCGTCGAGAGCCGCAACCGTGCGCAGGCGCGCCTGGCCGAGCTGCATGCACAGGACGGTCAGTGGCGCGAGCGTGTCGAGCAGGCCAAGGCTGAGCTGGAAGGCATTGCCGAGCAGATCGCCGGCGCCGATGAACAAAGCGAAATCCTCGCGGCCCAGGCCGAGGAGCAGCAGGGCCAGTTGCCGGTGGCCGAGGACGCCTTGCGTGCTGCGCAGGCCCGTGCCAACGAGCAACGCACCCTCGTCACTCAGGTCCAGCAGCAGATCCAGGTGCTGGCGGCCGAGAGCCGCAGCGTGGACGAGCAGGCGAGGTCGCTGCGCCAACGAGAAGACAAGCTGACGGCCGAGTCCCGCGCGCTTGGCGCGCCCGACCACGAGGCGCTCGAATCGCTGCGCGAGCGTGCCGCTGCGGCGGACGAGGCGCGCGATCTGTCGGATGCGCGGCTGCAGGAACTGGCCGAGCAGCTGCCCCAGCTCGAAGAGCAGCGCCGCGCCGCGCAGCAGGACGCCAACGCCCAGCTTGCCCGGCAGTCGGAACTGACCGCGCGACTGGAGGCGCTGAAGGCGCTGCAGGAAAAGGTGCAGACCGAGGGCAAGCTCAAGCCCTGGCTGGCCAAGCACGGGCTGGACGGCCTGCAGGGCCTGTGGACCCAGCTGCACATCGCCCAGGGCTGGGAGAACGCGCTGGAGGCGGCGCTGCGCGAGCGCATGGGTGCGCTGAGCGTCGGCCGCCTGGATACGGTGCGCGCCTTCGAGGCCGACGCACCGCCGGCCCGCCTGGCCTTCTACTCGACGCCGCCCGGCGCGATTGCCAACACGCATGAGACGCTGCCCAAGCTCAGCGAGCTGCTGCGTCTCAACGACGCCGGGCTGAGCGCACTGCTCAATGACTGGCTCGAAGGCGTCTACACCGCGCCGACGCTCGACGAAGCGTTGGCCGCGCGCGGCAAGCTCACGCATGGCGAGCTGATCTTGACGCCCGCCGGCCATGCGGTCGGCCAGTTCTCCGTGACCTTCTACGCGCCCGACTCCGAGCAGGCCGGCCTGCTGGCGCGGGCCCAGGAGATCGAGCAGCTGACGACGGCGCAGCGCGCGCAGAACCTGATCGCCGACGAGGCGCGCCTATCGCTGAGCCGCATCGAGCACCAGTTCAACGACGCCAACGGGCGGCTCACGACGCTGCGCCGCGAGGCCAGCGAAGCGCAGACCCGCGCGCATCAGATCCACGTCGAGCTGCTGCGCCTGTCGCAACAGGCCGAGGCCAGCCAGCAACGCCGCAGCGCGCTGGATGCCGAGCTGGCCGAGATCGCCGCGCAGCAAGAGGCGCTGCAGGAGCGCCGTGCCGTTGGCGAGGCGCGCTTCGAGGAACTCGACATCCAGCTCGGCGACGCCCAGCAGCGTCATGCCGAGCTGGAAGACGGCACCAGCGCCGCCGAGCGCAAGCTGGCCGACGCCCGCGAGCAGTTGCGCGCGCTGGAGCGCCGCGCCCAGGAGGCGCGATTTGCCACGCAGACGCTGGCGGCACGGCGCGCAGAGCTGCAGCGCGGCATCGAGACGGCCGAGGCGCAGATCGCCACCGTGGCCACCTCTGCCGCCAACCTGCAGGCCGAGCTGGACACGCTGAACGACGCCGCGGCCCAGGCCGGCCTGCAGGACGCCCTGGCCGTCAAGCTCGAGCGCGAAGGGCAGCTCGCGGCCGTGCGCGCCGGCTATGACGACCTGTCGCTGCGCCTGCGCAAGGCCGACGAGCAGCGCATGACCTTCGAACGCAGCATGGACCCACTGCGCGAGGCCATCACCAAGCTGCAGCTCGAAGAGCAGGCCGCCCAGCTGGGTGGCGCGCAATACCGTGAGCAGCTCGAAGCTGCGGCGGTCGACCTGGAGGCGCTGGCCAAGTCCGTCGAGGAGGGCGGGGTCAAGCTCTACGGCCTGCAGGGCGAGATCGACCGCATCAACCGCGAGATCGCCGCCTTGGGCGCCGTCAACCTCGCGGCGCTCGACGAGCTGACCACCGCCCGCGAGCGCAAGACCTTCCTGGACTCGCAATGCGCCGACCTCAACTCGGCCATCCAGACGCTGGAAGACGCGATCCACAAGATCGACCTGGAGACGCGCGACCTGCTGGGCTCGACCTTCAACCAGGTCAACGACCATTTCGGCCGCATGTTCCCCGAGCTGTTCGGCGGCGGCGAGGCCCGGCTGGTCATGACGGGCGATGAAATCCTGGATGCCGGCGTGCAGGTGCTGGCTCAGCCGCCGGGCAAGAAGAACAGCACCATTCACCTGCTGTCGGGCGGCGAGAAGGCGCTGACGGCGATTGCCCTGGTCTTCGCGATCTTCCAGCTCAACCCCGCACCCTTCTGCCTGCTCGACGAGGTGGACGCGCCGCTGGATGACGCCAACACCGAGCGTTATGCGCGGCTGGTCACAAAAATGAGCGCCGGCACGCAATTCCTCTTCATCTCGCACAACAAGATCGCGATGGAAATGGCTGAACAACTCATTGGCGTGACCATGCAGGAGCAGGGCGTGTCGCGCATCGTCGCGGTGGACATGGACAAGGCCCTTGCGATGGCTGAAGCATGAACCTGACCCTGACCGAACTCCTCGCCATCGCCGGTGGCCTGCTGCTGGCCGGCGTCATCGCCCATGGCGCCTGGGCCGCGCGCAAGGCCGGCCCCAAGCGTGCCTTGCCGCCGCCAGAGGAACCGCATTTCGGCGCGCCGCCGCTGTCGGCCCAGAACCGCGAGGATGTCGAGCCGCTGGAGGTGGTGCTGCCGGCCGTCGCTCGCCCGCGCCGGCCGTCGGCCCGCATCGACGCGCTGATCGACGCCATCGCGACCATCACCGTCGAGGCCCCTGTCTCTGGCGAGCTGGCCCTGCAGCACCAGCCCGGCAGCCGCCGTGCCGGCACCAAACCGTTGCAGATCGAAGGACTGAATGCCCAGACCGGCGAGTGGGAACTGCCCGGGCCCGGCCAGCGCTACAGCGAGTTCCAGGCCGGCTTGAAGATGGCCAACCGCAGCGGCGCCCTCAACGAGATCGAGTACTCGGAGTTCGTGCAGAAGATCCAGGCCTTTGCCGATGGCGTCGGCGGCTTCGTGCAGTTCCCCGACATGCTGGACGTCGTCGCCCGTGCCCGCGAGCTGGATCAATTCGCGGCCAGCCATGATGCCCAGCTCGCGCTGCTGCTGCGCGCCAAGGCGGCGGCCTGGACGCCGGGCTTCGTGCAGCAAGCCGCCGCCCGCCACGGCTTTGTCGCGGGATCCCTGCCGGGCCGCCTGGTGATGCCCTCGCCCGAGGAAGGCGCGCCGCCGATCCTGACGCTGCAGTTCGATGCCCAGGCGGCCTTGGCCGACGACCCCGAGGCCCAGTCGCTGCGCGAGCTGACGCTGGCGCTCGACGTGCCGCAGACACCCGCCGAGGCCGAGCCCTTCGCTGCCTGGCAGGAGGCCGCCCGCGCGCTGGCACGCGACCTGGAAGCTGACGTCTGCGACGACCGCGGCCAGGTCCTGGGCCTGCACGCGTTCGCGGCCATCGATGTGGAGCTGAAGAAGCTCTACGAAGCGCTGGCCGAACGTGATCTGGCCGCCGGCTCGCAGGCGGCCCGCAGGCTGTTCAGCTGACGGCCGTTCAGGGGGCGGGCTTTGGCTACGCACGCCCGCAGCCGGTGCGCGAGGTCGCGGAATAAACTGACCGCCCATCCCGCTCCCGGACCCGGCGCTTGACCACCAGCCTGCTGCTGATTGCCCTTCTCATCGCTGCCAGTGCCTTCTTCTCGATGGCCGAGTTGTCGCTCGCGGCGTCGCGGCGGCTCAACCTGCAGCAGCGCGCTGACTCGGGTGACGGCCGCGCGGCCAAGGTGCTGGCGGTGCAGGAGCACCCGGGCGACTACTTCACCGTCGTCCAGATCGGCGTCAACACGGTCGCCATCCTGGCCGGCATCGTCGGCGAGGGTGCGTTCACGCCGCATTTCGCGGGCCTGTTCCTGCTCGTTGTCAGTGCCGAAGCGGCCGCGACGCTCGGCTTTGCGGCGTCCTTCATCAGCATCACATCGCTCTTCATCGTGCTGGCCGACCTGGTGCCCAAGCGCCTGTCGATGAGCGAGCCCGAGCGCGTCGCGATGGCGCTGGTCGGACCGATGCTTGCGCTGTGCCGCGTGTTGAAGCCGCTCGCCTGGCTGTTCAGCAGCATCACCGAGGGCCTGATCCGCCTGCTCGGCCTGCCGGCCAAGCGCGACGAGACCATCAGCTACCGCGACATCCTGGCGCTGACCGAAGCCGGCTACCAGGCCGGCGTGGTGGCCGACGAGGAGCAGCAAGTCATCGCCAATGTCTTCGAGCTGGACACGCGCACCGTCGAGACGGTGATGACCGAGCGCGAGCGCATCGTCTTCTTCTCGCGCGACGATGACGATGCGCTGATCCGCACACGCATTGCCGACACGCCGCACTCGACCTATCTCGTCTGCGATGGCGACGTCGACCAGGTCGTCGGCTATGTGGATGCGACCGACCTGTTCCAGCGCGTGCTGCGTGACGAACGCCTGTCCTTGCGGGCCAACGGCAACGAGCTGGTCAAGAAGGTGCTGATCGTGCCGGACCGGCTGACGCTGTCGGAAATGCTGACCCAGTTCCGCGAGGCGCATGAGGACTTCGCCGTCGTCGTCAACGAGTACAGCCGCGTCGTCGGCGTCATCACGCTCAACGACGTGATGAACACGGTGATGGGCAGCCTCGTCGCGCCGCATGACGAGGAGCAGATCGTGCGCCGCGAGGACGGCTCCTACCTGGCCGACGGCATCACGCCGATTCCCGACGTCGAGCGTTCGCTCGGCATCGAGAACTGGCCGCATGCCGGCACCTACGACACGCTGGCCGGCTTCCTGATGGTCATGCTGCGCCGCATCCCACGGCGCACCGATGTCGTCGAGTGGGAGGGCTGGCGCTTCGAGGTGGTCGACGTGGACAGCTACCGGGTCGACCAGGTGATGGTGACCCGGGTGGTGCCGACGGGCAAAACTTGAGCCCGGCGCGCCAGGCACTGCTTCTTCACGAACGGCGCCGCGCCGCCATCTCTTCACCCATGGCATCGCGCGTGGCTGGATCGAGACCGATCTGCGCCGCTGGAAAGGCCTGTGCGTCTTCCGCAGCCAGATGCGCTTCGTAGAGTTGCATGTGGTCGAGCAGCGCCTGGGCCGGCATGGCCGCCGGTTCTCCGCGTGCCCACTGCTGCAGCGGTTCGCGCAGCAAGGCCCAAAGCCGCGCCATTTCCAGGTGCTGCGCATGCAGGCGATCAGCCAGCCCCGCGAGGCCCGCAGCGCGCAGTCGGGGCAGCACATGGCGCTCTTCGTCTTCGTGATGGGCCGGGCCGGCGCGGTCGAAATAGCGCAGCACGTCGGCCGCGGCATCGCGGGCCTGCGCATCCACGCCCTGCTGTTCGACATGAGCATGCAGGCGTCGCAACAGGTCCAGGCTGCGCCGCACCCGGTCGTGGCAGGCGGCCAGCATCTCGAAAGGTTGATCAAAGCCCACGGCGGGGCCGGCATGCAGGACGTCGACACGGGAACTCATGCGGCCGATTGTCCGGCCGCGACAAAATGGCTCCATGACCGCCGCATCCGCCTCAAAAGCCGGGCAGCGCGCCGCCGACTTGCGCGCCCAGCTGAACCACCACGCCCACCTCTACTACGTGCTCGACACGCCCGAGCTGCCGGACGCCGAGTACGACAAGCTTTTTGCGGAGCTGCAGGCCCTCGAGGCCGCCCACCCCGAGCTGCTGACGCCGGACTCGCCGACACAGCGCGTCATCGGCGCCGTGCTGCCGGGGCTCACGCCGGTGCGCCATGCCGTGCCCATGCTGTCGATCACGACGGAGACCGACACGACCGAGGCCGGTGCCATCGCCTTCGACGCCCGGGTGCGCCGCGAGCTCGGCTTTGCGGCGAGCGACCCGGCCATCGACTACAACGCCGAGCTGAAGT
The DNA here is from genome assembly GCF_052436255.1 of Roseateles sp. Classification (GTDB taxonomy): domain Bacteria; phylum Pseudomonadota; class Gammaproteobacteria; order Burkholderiales; family Burkholderiaceae_C; genus Pelomonas. Next base: position 56,360 of record NZ_JBQVNP010000012.1, read on the forward strand.
TCGACGGCCTGGCCATCAACCTGCGCTACGAGGATGGCGTGCTGGTGCAGGCCGCCACGCGCGGTGATGGCGAGACGGGCGAGGACGTCACCCACAACGTACGCACCATCGGCCAGATCCCGCTGCGGTTGAAAGGTGACGCCCCGCCGGTGCTGGAGGTGCGCGGCGAGGTCTATATGCGGCGCGACGCCTTCGACGCGCTCAACGAACGCCAGCGCGCCAGGGGCGAGCGGGCCTTCGTCAACCCGCGCAACACGGCCGCCGGCGCCATCCGCCAGCTCGACTCGCGCCAGGCCCGCGACAAGCCCTTGAGCTTCTATGCCTATGGCCTCGGCGAGGTGCAGGGCTGGGCCATGCCGGCGACGCAGTCGGGACTGCTCGACGCGCTTGCCGCGTTGGGCGTGCCGGTCAACGAGCTGCGCACCGTGGCCGCAGGCCCGGCCGGCCTCGTCGCCTTCCACCAGCGCGTGGCCGAGGCGCGCGACGGCCTGCCTTTCGACATCGACGGTGTCGTCTACAAGGTCGACTCCCGCGAGCTGCAGCTCAAGCTCGGCTTCAAGACCCGCGAGCCGCGCTGGGCCGTGGCCCACAAGTACCCGGCGCAGGAGCAGGTGACGACGCTGCTGGCCATCGACGTGCAGGTCGGCCGCACCGGCAAGCTCACGCCCGTGGCGCGGCTGGAACCGGTGTTCGTCGGCGGCACGACGGTCAGCAATGCGACGCTGCACAACGTCTTCGAGATGCGCCGCAAGGGCGTGCGTGTGGGCGACAAGGTCATCATCCGCCGTGCTGGAGATGTGATCCCGGAAGTCGTTGGCCGGGTTCCAGGCGAGCGGCCGCGCTACGTGCCCAACTTCCGCATGCCGCCCGACTGTCCCGTCTGCAAGAGCGAGGTCGTGCGCGAGCGCGGCGGCATGGACCACCGCTGCTCGGGCGGCGTCTTCTGCCCGGCCCAGCGCAAGCAGGCCATGCTGCACTTTGCCGGCCGCCGCGCGATGGACATCGAGGGCCTGGGCGACAAGCTGGTCGAGCAGTTGGTGGACGCCGGCATCGTGCAGAGCCTGCCCGGGCTCTACAAGCTGGGCGTGGCCAAGCTGGCCGCGCTGGACCGCATGGCCGTCAAGAGCGCGCAAAACATCGTCGACGCGCTGGAGAAGAGCAAGCAGCCGACGCTGGCGCGCTTCCTGTTCTCGCTCGGCATCCGCCAGGTCGGTGAGACGACGGCCAAGGAACTGGCACGCCACTTCGGCACGCTGGACAAGCTCATGAGCGCCAGCGTCGAGCAACTGCTGGAAGTGGCCGACGTCGGCCCCATCGTCGCGACCAGCATCCACACCTTCTTCGCCCAGCCGCACAACCGCGAGGTCGTCGAGCAACTGCTCGCGGCCGGCGTGGCGCCCAAGGAAAGCGCCGGCGAGGCCGACGACCGACCGCGCCCGCTTCTCGGCCAGACGCTGGTGCTGACCGGCACGCTGCCAACGTTGAGCCGTGACGAAGCCCAGGCCATGATCGAAGACGCGGGCGGCAAGGTCAGTGGCTCGGTGTCGAAGAAGACGAACTACGTGATTGCCGGCGAGGAGGCGGGCAGCAAGCTGGAGAAGGCCAGGACGCTCGGCGTCACGGTGCTCGACGAAGCGGGTCTGAGGGCTTTGCTGAATGCGGCATGACATGCCCACGAAAGCGCGCACGCTGGGTGTTACCGTACTGGACGAGGAGGGGCTGCGCACGCTGCTCCATGACCAGCTTGAGCCGTGATCGGGAGGAATGGCCCATGAAGACGATGCGGCGGATCGGCTCGTTGCCACGCCTGCTGCTGCTGGCCCTCCTGCAGGCGCTGGTGTTGGCGGGCGGCGTGCTGGCGCAGGCGCCGGCGCCGGCGCCGGCGCCGGTGGCGTCGGGCGCGCCCGCATGTCGCCAGATGGTGGCTTCGGGCAATCCGCAATACCCGCCCTATCTGTGGCGCGGCACCGAAGACGAGGCCCGCCTGGTCGGCGCCAATGCAGAAATGCTCGCCTGGCTCTCCAAGGAGCTGGGGCTGCCCATCGAGGCGCGCTACGTCGGCCCCTGGGGTCGCGTGCAGGAGGAAATGCGCGCGGGCCGCATCGACTTGATTGCCGGAGCCTTCTTCACGCTGGCGCGCACCGAGTACATGGACTATTTCCACCCCGCCTTCCACGAGACGCGTTCGGTCGTCCTGGTTCGCAGGGGCAGCCGGCTCGACTACCGGCGCTGGAGCGACCTCGCCAAGCTGCAGGGCGGCACCGTCATCGGCAACAGCTTCGGCGAAGAGTTCGACCGCTATGCCCGCGAGAACCTGAACCTCTCCCAGGTGGCGACCCTGCAGCAGGCCCTGCAGATGCTGCAGCGCTCACGCGTCGATTACCTGATCTACGAGGACAGCCCCGCGCTGGCCTATCTGGCGCGGCTGAACATCGATGGCGTGCGCCCGCTGCGGCCCGCCGTGGCGAGCGAGCCGCTGTACCTGACGCTGTCGCACCGGTCGCCCTGCAACACGCCGGAGATGCGCGGCCGCCTCGCGCGGGCGATGTACTCGCTGTCCCGCCAGGGCCTGATGAGCGGCTGGATCGACAAGAACATCGAGCTTTGGAAGCGCGCGAGCCCGTCGCCTTGAGGGCGCGCTGAATGCGCGAGCGAGTCAGAGGGCCAGCAAGGCAGCCGCCATGCGCGCCGCGGCACCGCGATGGGCTGCTGAGAAGGCGAGGGCACTGGCACTCATCGCATCGCGCCTGGCAGCGTCGGCACACAGCGCCATGCCGCGCCTGAGCGCCTCGGCCAGTGAGCCGCAGCGCTCGGCCGCGCCCGCCGCCAGCGCCAGCTCGGTCGCCTCCGCAAAGTTGAAGGTGTGGGGGCCGGTCAGCACGGGGCAGCCGCAGGCCGCGGCCTCGATGAGGTTCTGGCCGCCCAGCGGCTCGAAGCTGCCGCCCAGCAGCGCGGCACTGGCGAGGCCGTAGTAAAGCGGCATCTCGCGCATCGAGTCGCCCAGCCAGACGTCGGCCGCAAGCGCGTCTGCGGGTGGCTCGGCCGCCCAATGGCTGCGTCGCGCCAGCTTCAAGCCGGCGCCTTCGATGAGCCCAGCGATCTCGTCGAAGCGCTGCGGGTGCCTCGGCACGATGGCCAGCAGCGGGCGAGGCGAGGGCTGCCGAGCCCACTCGGCCAGCAGCGCGGCTTCCTCGCCCTCGCGGCTGACGGCCAGCATCAGCACAGGCCGGCCCAGGCGCACGGCCCAGGCCTTGCCACGCTTGATCAATGCTGGATCCACCGCGATGTCGTACTTCAGGTTGCCGGCGACTTCGACGCGCGCCGTACCCATGGCGCGGATGCGCTCGGCGTCAGCCTCGGTCTGCGCCAGCGCCAGCGCCATGCGGCGCGCGGCGGGCCGCATCAGCGCGGCCAGCCGCAGGCCCCGGCGCAGGCTCTTCTCGGACAGGCGGGCGTTGGCCAGCACCATGGGCAGGCCGGCGCGCTCGGCCTCGCGCTGCAGCGTCGGCCAGACTTCGGTTTCCATCAGCACGCCCAGGCGTGGCTGCCAGTGGCGCAGGAAGCGCCTTACCGCGCCGGGGGTGTCGTAGGGCAACCAGGCCTGCGCATCGCCGTCGTGCAGCAGGGCCTGGCCGGCTTCGCGGCCGGTGGCGGTGGCATGGGTCAGCAGGATCTTCAGCGTCGGGTCGCGCTCGCGCAGCGCGCCGACCAGAGCACTGGCCGCGCGCGTCTCCCCGAGCGACACCGCGTGAATCCACAGCCGGCCCGGCGCCGTGGAGCGCGAAAAAAGACCGAGCCGCTCAGCCAGGGCATGCCGGTAGAGCGGCTCCTCGGCGCCGCGCCGCCACAGGCGCAGCAGATAGAAGGGAGTCAGCAGCCGCAGCGCGGCCGCGTAGGCCACGCCGGCCAGCCACTCGCTCATCGACGGTTCGCGCGGGAGGCTGAGCGCATTGGCCACCGCAGGTAGAGCAACAGCACGCCCTGCATCGCCAGCAACACGCCAAAGTGGGCCATGGCGCGCTCAATGCCCGGCAGCGAACTTCGCATCCGGCTTCACCCGCTTGAGCTGTGCCAGCACGTCGTGCTGGATGCGCTCCAGCGCCTCGGGCGTATGCCCTTCGAAGCGCAACACCAGCACCGGCGTCGTGTTGGACGGGCGGATCAGGCCGAAGCCGTCGGCGTACTCGACGCGCAGGCCGTCGATGGTGATCAGCTCCTCGGCACCGGGGAAGTCGGCCAGGGTGGTCAGTTCCTTGAGTTGCTTGACGACCTCGTGGTGCTCGCCTTCGGCGCAGGGCACGTTGATCTCGGGCGTGTTGAAGCTGTTGGGCAGGGCCTGCAGCGTGGCGCTGGGGTCGGCGTCGCGGGACAGGATCTCCAGCATGCGGCCGGCCGTGTACATCGCGTCGTCGAAGCCGTACCAGCGTTCGCTGAAGAAGATGTGGCCCGACAGCTCGCCGGCCAGCGGGGCGCCGGTTTCCTTCAGCTTGGCCTTGGCCAGCGAGTGGCCGGTCATCCACATCAGCGGCTCGCCGCCGTGTTCGCGGATCCACGGTGCCAGGCGCTGCGTGCACTTGACGTCGAAGATGATCTGCGCGCCCTTATGACGCTTGAGGATGTCGGCCGCGATCAGCATGATCTGGCGGTCCGGCATGATCATTTCGCCCTCTTTTGTGACGATGCCGAGGCGGTCGCCATCGCCATCGAAGGCCAGGCCCAGTTCGGCATCGCAGGCGTGCACGATGCGCTTGAGGTCTTCGAGGTTCTCGGGGCGGCTGGGATCCGGATGGTGGTTCGGGAAGTCGCCGTCGACCTTGCTGAAGATGTCGATGACCTCGCAGCCCAACGCCCGCAGGATGGCGGGGGCCGTGGCGCCGGGGATGCCGTTGCCGCTGTCGACAACGACCTTCATCGGTCGGGCCAGCTTGCAGTCCTTGACGACGCGGGCGGTGTACTCCGGCACGATGTCCATCTGGCCGACGCGGCCCTTGCCCTGGGCATAGTCCTCGGCCTCGATGCGCTCGCGCAGGCCCTGGATCTGCTCGCCGTAGACGGCAGCGCCCTGGAGCACCATCTTGAAGCCGTTGTAGTCCTTGGGGTTGTGGCTGCCCGTGACCATGATGCCCGAGCTGCAGCCGTGCTTGGCCCGCGTGGCGGCCACGTAGTAAAGCATCGGCGTCGTCACGGCACCGATGTCGACGACGTCCAGACCGGTGCTGGCCAGGCCGCGGATCAGCGCAGCCACCAGACCGGGGCCCGACAGGCGCCCGTCGCGGCCGACGGCGACAGCCTTCTCGCCCAGCGCCTTGGCCTCGGTACCGAAGGCGCGTCCGAGGTGCTCGGCGAGCTCTTCGTTCAAGGTCTGGCCGACGACGCCGCGGATGTCATAGGCCTTGAAGATGGACGCGGTTACCTGCATGAATGCCTCGGATCGAACGGGGTTGAAATCGCGGCGGATTGTAGGCAGGCCCCGTGTCTGCCCATCCGTCGCCCGCGCTGTCGATTCGTCGCCCGTCCAGGGGGCAGGGCTGACGGCCTTCCTACACTCGCGCCCCATGACATTTGCCGAGGAATTCACCCAGGCCCTGCGCCACCAGCGCACGCTGATGAAGCACCGCCCGGATCGCCTGCGCATCCGGCTGCTGATCTACCTGATCTGGATGCTTGGCTTCGGCTTCTTCTTTGCCGGCATCCATGGCCTGCAGTACGGCCGGCTCGGCACCTGGCATTGGTGGCGGCACGACGTGCCCGGCCACCTGGTCGTGAGCGCCTGCGTGACGGCCTGCTTCTTCCTGGCGTTCCGCGGCTTCGAGAAGCTCGCGCCGCAGCGCTGGTTGGACACCGTCGTCGCCTGGCGTGACTGGCGCGCCGGGCTCTTCTATACGGGCACCTCGGTCGCCTGCTCGGCGGTCGGCGTCGTCATCGGCCTCGCGGCGGTCGACCTGGTCTGGGCGACGCCGGGCTGGTACCGCGCCCTGGCCAACCCGGGCTTCTGGGGCCAGTTCCTGGGCATCTCGGCTTTCATCTCCTTGTTGATCGGCCTGCGCTACCGGGCCCGCTGGAAACACGAACAGCTGCAGGCCCGCGTCACCGAGGCCCAGCTCAAGCTGCTGCAGGGCCAGATCGAGCCGCACTTCCTGTTCAACACGTTGGCCAACGTGCAAAGCCTCATCGACTTCGACCCGCCGCGGGCCAAGCTCATGCTCGAGCGCTTCACCGACTACCTGCGTGCCAGCCTCGGCCAGCTGCGCGGCGACTCGACGACGCTGTCCCAGGAGTTCGCGATGCTGGAGGCCTACCTCGCGCTGATGCAGTTGCGCATGGGCGAGCGGCTGCGCGTCGAGGTGCACCTGCCCGCCGAGCTGGGCGGCATCGAGTTGCCGCCGCTGCTGGCCCAGCCTCTGGTCGAGAACGCGATCCACCACGGCCTGGAGCCCAAGATCGAGGGCGGCACCGTGGCCGTCAGCGCCCGCCGGGTCGATGGCCAGCTCTGGATCGAAGTCCAGGACGACGGCCAGGGGCTCGATGCGCCGAGGCGCCGCGGCGGCAACGGCCTGGCGCTGGAGAACATCCGCGCCCGTTTGACCGCCCGCTATGGTCCCGCCGCCGGCCTTGAACTGCTGCCGTGCGCCGCAGGCGGTACGCTGGCGCGAATCCAGATCCCCCTGCCGACACCCGCCCCATGACGACTGCCCTGATCGCCGACGACGAACCCCACCTGGTCCAGTATCTGCAAGCCCAGCTCGCCCAGGCCTGGCCCGAACTGCAGGTCGTGCGCACCGCCGCCAACGGCGTCGAGGCCGCCCAGGCCATCGCCGAGCTGGAGCCCGACCTGGCTTTCCTCGACATCCAGATGCCCGGCCTGACCGGCCTGGAGGTGGCCCAGGGCATCGAGGGCGGCACGCGCGTCGTCTTCGTGACGGCCTATGACCAGTACGCCGTAGACGCCTTCGAGGCGCGCGCCGTCGACTACCTGCTCAAACCGTTGAAAGCCGAGCGCCTGGCCGCCTGCGTGGCACGCCTGCGCGAAGCGCCTGCGACAGGCGAGGGCGCCCTTGCCGACACCCTCAAGCGCCTGCTCCCAGCGGCCGTCCAGCCGCCACGGCTGCGCTATATACGCGCCGCCCAGGGCGAGCTGATGCACCAGATTCCCGTCGACGAGGTGCTCTACTTCCACGCCGACGACAAGTACACCATCGTGCAGACGGCCACGGCCGAGCACCTGATTCGCACGCCCATCTGCGAGCTGGCCGGCCAGCTCGACCCCGCGGTGTTCTGGCAGGTCCACCGCTCCACCATCATCAACCTCGACCACCTGGCGGGCACGCGGCGCGATGACCAGAGCCGGCTGTACGTGCGGGTGCGCGGCCAGGCGCGCGAGTTGCCTGTCAGCCGCGCCTATGTGCACCTGTTCAAGGCGATGTAGCGAGCTAGAGTCGGGGCAGCTGCGCGCAGCGCCCCATGATCTCCCGTCGAACCCTTTTCCTCGCCCCGCTGACCCTGCAGGCCAGCCCGGCGCTGGCCACGCCGCTGCTCTGGGTGACGGCCGAAGTGCCGCCGTTTGTGCGGCAAGGTCTCCACGGCCCCGAGGGCTATGCCCACGAGCTCTTCGTGCGTGTGAACAAACAGGCGGGGCTGCATGGCGAGCTGCATTTCTACCCCTGGGCACGCGCTTTGCGCATGCTGCTCGGCGGCCAGGCCCATGGCGGCCTCGTCGTCTCGCGCACGCCGGAGCGCGAGCGCAAGTTTCACTGGCTGTTCACTGTCGGCAGCTTCCGCTTTGCCATCTTTACCCGCGTTGCGGACGGCGCTCTGGCGGTTGACCTGGCCGGCCTGCGCGAGCGGCGTGTGGCCGTGCTGCGTGGCTCGGCCAGCAGCGAACTGCTGGTCAGCGTCGGCATCATGAACGGCATCGAAGGCAGGGACTACGCCGAACTGCTGGCCCTGCTGCAGCGCGGCGTCGTCGACACCATCCTGACGCCCGAGGCCGTCATGCGCGAGCAGATCGGTCATCACAAGTTGGCAGCCAGCCTTCACACGACCCCGCTCGTCCAGGGCAGCGACCTGTATGCCGTCGCCGGCCCGGCCATGCCCGAGGACATGCGCCAGCGTCTGTCGGCGGCCTATCGGCAGTTGCACGACAGTGGCGTCGTCTACCAGCTCAGGCGGCGCTACCCCCACAGCTTCATCGACGGCTGACGGCGTGTCCGAAAACGGCCGGTCGCTGACCCGGTCGACGCCTAGACTGGCGCCATGCTCAGCACACCGCTTCCACCCGACGCCGCCTACGCCGCGCTGCAGGCGCATGACGCGCGCTTCGACGGGCGGCTCTATGTGGGCGTCACGTCGACCGGCATCTACTGCCGGCCCGTCTGCCGGGTCAGGCTGCCGCGGCGCGAGAACTGCCGCTTCTTTTCCACGGCTGCCCAGGCCGAGGCGGAGCGCTTTCGCCCCTGCATGAAATGCCGGCCCGAGCTGGCGCCGCGGGCCCTGCCGTGGACGACGATGGACGCCTCGCGCACGCTGGCGGCCCAAGCCGCCGCGTGGCTGGATGACTGCGACGACGCCGATGCGAGCGTCGAGCACCTGGCCCGTCACCTCGGCATCACCAGCCGCCATCTGCGCCGCATCTTCCAGGCCGAGCACGGCGTCTCGCCGCTGCAATACCTGCAGACGCGCCGCCTGCTGCTGGCCAAGGCCTTGCTTACCGACAGCGCACTGCCCGTGCAGGAGGTGGCCCATGCCGCCGGCTTCGCCAGCCTGCGCCGCTTCAACGCCGCCTTCGTCGAGCACTACCGGCTGCAGCCGACGGCGCTGCGCCGTGCCGGGCGTGAGGCCGGCAATGCCGGCCCGGCACCGCGCCTGCGCCTGAGCTATCGCCAGCCGTATGACGTGACCGGCGTGCTGGCCTTCCTGGCGCCGCGCGCAATCACCGGCGTCGAGGAAGTCGGGGCGGGCGCCGTCACCCGCACGCTGGCCCTGAGCCATGCCGGCCGGCGCCATGCGGGCTGGCTGCGCGTCAGCTTCGGCAAGCCGGGCGAGGTCGGCGTCGAGCTGTCGCCCACGCTGTGGCCGGCCGCGGGGGCGCTGCTGCCGCTGCTGCGCCGCTGGCTGGACCTGGA
>NZ_JBQVNP010000013.1:0-62524 GCF_052436255.1 Roseateles sp.
GCCCTGGACCGCGAACATGCCGACGCGCCCCGCCCCGGCGCCCGCCTGCACGGCGCCGCGCGTGGCGTCGGCCGTGCGCAGCGTGTAGGCGTACGGCGGCACCCAGTTCTGCTTGACGGGCACGCCGTCGCAGCCCTGCAGCTCGATGTCGATGACGCCGGCCATCGGCTTGCCGTCGTCACCCTTGTCGGTGATGAAGCGGTGGCCGCTGCTGCGCATCGAGATCGCGTCCTTGCCACCGGCCAGCTTGCCGCAGACCTCCCTGGGCTTGAGGCCGGTGAACTCGTAGAAGTTGTTTTCGTTGATGACGTCGGACTGATAGCGCGCGTCCAGGCCGGAGGCGAACTTCTTGTCCGGGTCGCTGGTGGTCGTGCTGCCGGTGACGAGGTTGTTGTACAGGTGCAGCTGGCCGAAGCGCACCAGCGGCAGGCGGCTGTAGGGGTGGTCCCACCAGTTGCCTGTCATCGTCACGTGCAGGCGGCCAGCGTCGCTCCAGGCGCGGCCGGAGTCGCCATTGCCGACCAGCGTGGTCTTGTGGTGTTTGGTGAAGATGCTGTTGGACACGGTCACGTAGTCGCTGCCGCGGATGATGTCCAGCGAGCCGTCGTGCCGCGTGTCGCTGGCCAGCGAGTCGGGCGTGTCGCCATCGCTGATGGTCACGTGGTCGACCCAGATCTGCTGGCCGCGCGTGATGGCGATGCCGTCCATGTAGGCGTTGCCGCTGTCCTCGGGGTTGACGTCCCAGGGCGTATCGATGGCGAGGTTGCGCAGGATGATGTTGCGCGTCCAGGTGGGGAAGAGCTCAGGGTCCTTGCCGTCGGCGACCCACTTCTTGAAATCGGCCTCGGCGCCGGCGGTGGTCGTGGCGGCCTCGATGCCGATCAGGATCTGCGTGCCGGTGATGCGCGCCGGGCGGCCGTTGCTGTCGTTGATGCCGACCAGCGTCGTGTTGGACGGGATGGAGAAGCTGCCGCCGTTCTTCTGGTCCAGAAAGCCCGTGTACTCCTCGAACACCGTGTTGTTGTCGCGCCAGCGGAAGTCGATGTGGCCGACGATGCGGATGATCTTGGGCTCGTTCTTGGCCTCGCGCAGCGCCGCCAGCAGCTGCTCCTTGTTGAACACCGTGTAGACGCGGTTGGCCGCGGCCGCGGAGCCACCGGTGACTAGCACCCTGCCCTTGCGCGACTGGCCGTGCCAGCCGATGTCGGGCGCGGTCTCGCGCTCGAAAGTGAGCACGCCGTTCGTCGGATCGACCGTGGCGAACTGCCAGCCCGGCAGCCTGGGTGCGGCGCGGTAGTTGTTCGGGTTGTGCAGGCCGTTGATCGTCGTCGGCGCGGCATAGGTGCGGTTGCCGGTGTCGAACAGCAGCGGCGCGCCGGTGTCGGTCAGCGACACGGCATCGATGACGGGCGCTGGCGGCGGCATGACGGGCTTGGCCGGCCGGGCGGCTAGCGCCTTGGATGCGGTGGCTTCGACGTTTGGCGCAGCGGCCAGCCGGCCAGCGGTAGCCTGCTGAGCGCTCATGAAGTTCGCAGGGCTTTCCTGGCCGCCACCGCAGGCCAGCAGGCCGAGCGAGATGGACGAAGCCAGCAGACCCAGTTTGGGCTTGCTCGAGGTCATGGCATGTCTCCGGCGCGCTCGTACAGCGCGCGCTTAGTGTTTGTTGGGCGTTCTGCCCCCGCGGCCACGCGTCGCAGCAGGCAGACACAGGCCTACCCCGGCACCCGACCCGTCAGGGGTCAGGCGCGCAGCGCTTCAGCAATGGCAGGGGACGGGGGATCGGCGGCAGGCCGAGATGGCGCTTCAGCCCTTGCGGCACCGGCTCGCTTGGGCTTCAGATGGGAGCGGGCACAGCAGGCGCCTCGCACTGCGTCGGCTGAAAGAAACCCCGGCCACCCGGCGGTATCCGGTCAACGGTTTCGGCTCAACGCGCAGTTGGAACAGTGTTTCGTTTTTGAGATCGCAGGTCAACGCCGGGCTATCCCTCATGGCACCGACTCAGGGGGCCGGGCGAACCCGGAGGCGTCACCGACGCCACTCCGGGCCTGCCGGGGGCGCTCAGCCGCCGCCTTGTGCCGGCAGCACGCTGACTTGCTGGGCGTCGAAATCCACGACCTGGCCGGCGCGGATCTTGGCGGTCTTGCGCAGCTCGACCTGGCCGTCCACGCGGACCTCGCCGGCGGCGATCAGCGCGCGCGCACGGCCGCCGCTTTCGACGAGGCCGACGGCCTTGAGCAGCTTGTCGAGCTCGATGTAGTCGCCGCGAAGCTGGAGCTCAAGCATGCGGGGCCTTCCGGGCCGCTTCGCGGATGGCGGTCAGCGTGCTGCGCGAGGTGCTCACGTCCGACGACAGGCGCAGATGCAGCAGCGCTGGCTTGCCCGCCGCGATGGCGGCGTCCAGCGCCGGGCCCACCTGCTCGGTCGTCTCCGCCTTGAAGGCCGCAAAGCCGAAGGCCTCGGCGAGCTGCGCGAAGTCGGGGTTGAACAGGTCGCTGCCGGACACACGGCCCGGGTACTCGCGCTCCTGGTGCATGCGGATGGTGCCGTAGGTGCCGTTGTCGACGACGACCACCAGCAGCTTCCTCGCGCCATAGCCGGTGGCCGTGGCCAGTTCCTGGCCGGTCATCAGGAAGTCGCCGTCGCCGGCGATGTTGACGACCCAGCGGTCCTGTAGAAGTGCGGCCGCCACAGCCGCCGGCACGCCATAGCCCATCGCGCCCGAGGTCGGCGCGAGCTGTGTCTTGCCGAAGCGGTGCAGGGCCGTGTAGCGGTGGAAGCGATGCAGCCAGCCGCTGTAGTTGCCGGCGCCGTTGGTGAAGATGGTGCCCTCGGGCAGCTTGGCGTCGATGAGATGGATGACCTCGGCCATGTCCAGCGGCGCCACCGGCGCGGGCACGAGATTGGCCTGGTAGTCGGCATGGGCCGCGGCCGTCCAGTCGCGCCAGGCGACATCGGCCGGCGGCGCCAGCTCGGCCAGCGCCAGCGCGGCCTGGCTCATGCTCGCGTTGATCAGCAGCTCGCCCGTGTAGACGCGGCCCAGCTCCTCGGCGCCGGCGTGGATGTGGATGAGCTGCTGCACCGGGCGCGGTGCCTGCAGCAGCGTGTAGCCGCCGGTCGTCATCTCGCCCAGGCGTGGGCCGATGGCGAGGATGAGGTCGGCCTCCTTCACGCGGACCGCGAGCTTGGGATTGATGCCGATGCCGACGTCGCCGGCGTAGTTCGGGTGGGCGTTGTCGAACAGGTCCTGGAAGCGGAAGGCGCAGCCGACGGGCAGTTGCCAGGCTTCGGCAAAGCGCTGCAGCGCCGTCGTGGCCTCGGGCGTCCAGCCGCCGCCGCCGGCGATGACGAGCGGCTTCTTCGCGGCGGCCAGGCGCTCGCGCAATTCGGCCAGCGCGGCGGGCGTCGGCGCCGCCTCGGCGGGCCGGGCGGGTGCGACGACGGGCGCCGTGATCGGCTGGGTCAGCATGTCCTCGGGCAACACCAGCACGACCGGGCCGGGCCGGCCCTGCATGGCGGTGTGGAAGGCGCGCGCCACGTACTCGGGCAGCCGCTCGGGGTCGTGCACCTCGCCCACCCACTTGGCCATGCCCAGCGTGCCGGGGCCGAACATCTGGCGGTAGTCGACCTCCTGGAAGGCCTCGCGGTCGCGCTGGTCGCTGGCGACCTGGCCGATGAAGAGGATCATCGGCGTGCTGTCCTGGAAGGCCGTATGCAGGCCGATGCTGGCATTCGTAGCACCCGGCCCGCGCGTGACGAAGCAGATGCCGGGGCGGCCGGTCAGCTTGCCTTGCGCCACGGCCATGAAGGCCGCGCCGCCCTCCTGGCGGCAGGCAATGAAGCGGATCCGGTCGGCGTACTCGTGGAAGCCGTCGAGCACGGCGAGGAAGGATTCGCCGGGCACGCCGAAGGCTGTGTCCACGCCTTGCGCGATCAACGCCTCGACCAGCTTGTGGCCGGCGAGGCTGGGGGTGGTAGCTTGTCTAGTCATGTTGAGACTTTATCCGGCGGCCCGCGCCGCGAGGCGGCCGCGCATGTGGGGAAACCTTGCGGAACCCCCTCGCCCGGACACTCGCCTGTCTGTGGCGCTGCTCGTCGACCGCGGCTGCAGACGCTAAGGCGCCTTCAGCCATTGCCAGAGCGTGTAGATCGACGCCGCCAGCCCGGTCAGCGCGCCCAGCACCTGCAGCGCAGGCGGTACGGCGACGAGCGATTTCTCCCACCGCTGCTGCCAGCTGGGGTGCCGCCGCGACAGCCAGTCGAGCGCGTCCTGGGTTGGCACCAGCCTGTCTGCCTTGACGGCCAGGTAGTCCTTCGCCATCAGCTGCGCCACCCAGACCTGCACCTGCGCCTGCCGCTCGGCCGCGGCTCCCGGTGGGTGACGCTCAGCCTCGAAGAAGGCCAGCACCTCGAACGGCAGGCCGTCGCGACGGACCTTCTGCACGTCCGGCCGCCAGAAATGGCCCAGCAGCCGCACATGGTCGGGCGAAAGCTTGAGCCGCTCCTCCTCGTCGCTGCCATGCTTGTGCTCGTTGGCACGCGCCTCCAGTTCGGCCAGCAACTGGTACCAGTCATCGGGTTTGCCCATGAGCCGCTCCTGTCTTGGGGACGGCGCAGTATGCGCACCCGCAGCGCGGTGCGCCAGCGCCGTTGCGCCGGCGCTAGGGCGCCGGGGGCTCAGCCTTGCCGGCGTCGGGCGCTACCTGCTCGGCCAGCGCCTCTTCACGTGCGGTGGCGAACAAATCCCACACGGCCATGAACATCGCCGCGATCACCGGACCGATGACGAAGCCGTTGATGCCGAAGATGGCCATGCCGCCGATGGTCGAAATCAGCACCAGGTAGTCGGGCATCTTGGTGTCCTTGCCGACCAGGATGGGGCGCAACACGTTGTCCACCAGGCCGATGACGAGCACGCCATAGGCGATCAGCGCCACGCCCTGCCAGGTGGCCCCCGTGACCAAAAAATAGATGGCCACCGGCAGCCAGATCAGCGCCGCGCCAATGGCCGGCAACAGCGACAGGAAGCCCATGATCACCGCCCACAGCAGCGCACCCTGGATGCCCAGGTACCAGAACGCCATGCCGCCCAGGGCGCCCTGCGTGGCAGCAACCAGCACATTGCCTTTGACGGTGGCCCGGATGACGGTGATGAACTTGGCCGACAGGTGGTGGCGATGTTCAGGATCGAGCGGTACGGCAACACGCAGGCGCCGGCTCAGGCCCATGCCGTCGCGCAGCAGGAAGAAGGCCAGGTAGAGCATCACGAAGAAGCTGACGACGAGGTCCAACGCGTTCTGCCCGACGCTGTAGACCTGGCTCGCAATCGCCTGGCTGCCACGTCCGATGGCCTCGGTGATGCGGGCTTGAAGTTCCTTGAAATCCGTCAGCCCGAAGTGCTCCAGCAGGTCGTGCAGCCCGGTCGGCAGCACCGCGACGACCTGCTGGAAATAGCGTGCAAAGTCGGTCTCGCCCGACTGCAGGCGCTGGTAGAGCGCCGCGCCTTCCTTGACCAGCATGCCGGTCAACAGGCTCAGCGGCAGCACGACGATCAACACGATGAGCAACAGCGTGACCAGGGCCGCCAGCGTGCGCCGCTGCTTCCACCTGCGCAGCAGCCAGGCATGGACCGGCATGAAGATGATGGCGATCACCGCACCCCAGAACACGGCGCCGAAGAAGGGCTGCAGGATCCAGGCGAAGGCCAGGCTGACCGTGATCATCAGCGCCAGGAAGGCGTTGTTCTCGAGACGCGGCGAGGTGACGAAGTTCTTGAATTTCATGACGCGACGGTTCAACCCGGGGCGGGCGATGTCACGCATGGTACGGGCGGCCCAAGCCGCCGCCGGCGCGGCCGACCCTCAACGAGCCGGCCGCGCCCGCCCTCAGGCCGGCACGGCGGCCGCCGCCCGGCGGCTGAGGCCCAGCCCCACCAATCCGGCCGACGCAATACCCAGCATCAGCGCCGCGGCCGAGCCGGCGAACACGCCGCGCGGCATGCCGTGGTCGAGGATGGCGCCAAACACCGGGGCGGCAATCGCAAAGCCGATGTCCAGGCCGGAGTAGACCGTGCCATAGACCCGCCCGGTCGCCCCCGGTGGCGAGGCACGCTTGATCAGCATGTCGCGCGACGGCCCGGCCAGACCGGTGCCGAAGCCGGCCAGCGCGGCGACGACGGCCGCCAGCCCGCCGGGCAGCCATCCGCTGGCCACCAGCAGCAGCAGTGCCGCTGCAAAGGCCATGGCATAGGCAATCGTCCGCTCCAGCCGCTCGGCCCTGGCGACCAGGAAGCCGCCGCAGACCATGCCGGCCGCGCCCGCCAGCATGTAGCCGGTGACGACATAGGCCGTCAGCGCCAGCGGCAGGGCATAGATCGCGTGAAGCGCTGGGCTGGCAAAGCTCTGGATGGCTGACAGCGCCGCCGTTGTCCAAAAGAAGAAGGAGAAGCACAGCCACACCGACGGCAGCTTCAGGAAGGCCATTGGATGCTCGGGCTTGACGCCTGCGGCGGCCTTGTCATGGCCCCAGGAGCCCGCGCGGTCGTCGATGGCCGAGCGCTGCCAGAACAGCAGGGCCATGACGGCCAGCGCGACCAGTGCGGTGCCGACATAGGCCAAGCGCCAGTTGCCCGTGGCTTGCGCAATGCCGATGGAGAACACCGGCGCCAGCGCCCAGCCCAGGTTGCCGCTGATGCCGTGCACCGAGAACGCATGGCCCAGGCGGGGCTGCGACACGCGCTTGTTCAGGATGGTGAAGTCGGCCGGGTGGAAAGGCGCGTTGCCGACGCCGGCAAGCGCCGCCGCGAGCATCAGGCCGCCAAAGCCCTGCGCCAGACCGGCCGCGACGGAGGCGAGGAAGAAGCAGACCATCGCCACGAACAGCACGGGCCGCGCACCGATGCGATCGACGAGGAAGCCCGCCAGCGCCTGGCCGGCACCCGAGATGACGAAGAAGGTCGTGACCAGCAGGCCGAGCTCGGAATAGCTCAGCCCGAACGCCTGGATGAAGGCCGGGAACAGCGGCGGCAGCAGCATGTGGAAGAAGTGCGACGTGCCGTGCGCGACGCCAATGGTCGAGATCGTCGTGATGTCGCTGCGGCGCTGGCGGCCGGCGTCGAACGGGAGTGCGGTGTCCATGGACGGCACTCTAGGGACGGCCCCCTCGGCTCGGTTGCGATGGTTCGTCAAGTTCTGTTGAAATCCAGCAATGGCCAGCCGCACCAGCATCCCCGCCCTGTCACCCGCGCGTTATGCGCCAACGCCGGAGCGCCCGCTGCGGGCCAAGGCGCGCCGGCTGGAGCATCTGACCGACATCCAGCCACACCGCCACGACTGGGCGCAGCTGGTCTTCTCGATGACCGGCGCCGTGCGCGTGAGCACGGAAGGCATTCAGACGGCCACCTACATCGTGCCGCCGTCACGCGCGGTATGGATCCCGCCCGGCATCGTCCATGCCGTGACGGCCATCGAGCGCTGCGACCTGCGCACCGTCTACCTTGGCGCGGAACTGCTGCCGGGCGCTGCGTGGCAGGCCGGGCGCGTGCTGGAGGTATCTCCCTTGCTGCGCGAGCTGGTGGCGGCGCTGCCCGGTGAGCCGGACCCGCAGCCTGCGGAGACGCCGGACGAATCTGAGCGCCGGCAGGGCATCGAGCGCCTCGTGCTGGCCGAGCTCAGGCGCGCCCGCCCCCTGGCGCTGGGCGTGGCCCTGCCGCAGGACACGCGCCTGCGCCGCCTGTGCGAGGCCATGCTGCGCGAGCCCGGCCGCCATGCCGGCCTGGAGGAATGGGCGCTGGAGGCCGGCGCCAGCCCGCGCACGCTGAGCCGGCTGTTCCGCGAGCAACTGGGTACCAGCTTTGCGCAATGGCGTTCGCAGGTGCTGCTGGCCCATGCCTTGACGCTTGCGGCGCGCGGCCGGCCCATGAGCCATATCGCGGCCGAGCTGGGCTATGCCAGCGCCAGCGCCTTCACCGCCATGGTCACGCGCACCGTGGGCATGCCGCCGAGCCGCTTCTTTGCAGCGGCTTGAGGGGCGCCGGCGCTGCGCCCGGCGCTCCGCACTTACGCTCCCTTACGTCCACGCGCCGGGGCGGTCCTCGGCCGGAAGTCGCAGCGCGTTGAACCGGTGGCCGCGCCTGCCGCGAGGGCAGCGCGGCTCAACCGCCAACCAATAAGGAGATCGCCATGCAAAGACGTCAACTGGCCCTGGGCGCAGGCAGTGCCCTGCTGGTCGCACTGCTGGCTCGGCCGGCCTGGGCGCAGCACGACGACAGCGGCGAACTCACCATCCTGCAAGCCCACTACGGCACCGAGAACAACCATGTCGACGTGACGCGGCGGCTGCGCGATCTGGCGCGCCAGGATCGACGCTTCCAGCTGACCAACGATCTCTTCGGCGTCGACCCCGAGCCCGGCCGGCAGAAGACGCTGCGCCTGTATGTGCGCGACCGCCAAGGCCAGGAGCGCCACCTCGACTTCCGCGAGCGCGACTGGATCGAGGGCGCGCAATTCGTCGGCTGGGGCGGCGGCAACTGGGGCGACCCGGACGGCCGCCGCGGCTGGCAGGGTCACGACCGCGATGGGCGGGATGGGCGCCGCGGTCAAGACCGGGACAGCGGCGAGTTCACGATCCTGCACGCCACCTACGGCACGGGACGGCGCGAGGTGGACGTGACGGACCGGCTGCGCGGTCTGGCGCGGCGCGATGTGCGCTTCCGCCTGACCAACGACATCTTCCGTGGCATCGACCCCGACCCGGGCCGCACCAAGCGGCTGCGCATCGTCACCCGCGACCGCGCCGGCAGGCAACGCAACTTCGACTACCGCGAGGGCCAGACGGTGGACGGCAGCCAGTTCGTCGGCTGGGGTCGCGGCGACTGGGGCCGGCGCGGTGATCAGGGCCCGACGCGGCCCGACGGCGCGGGCCGCCTTGTCATCGACCAGGCGCGCTACGGCGGCGAGGGCCGCTGGGTGGACGTGACCCAGGAGGTGCGTGCCCGGGTGCGCGGCGAGCACCTGGAGGTCGAGGTGCGCAACGAGCTCTTCGGCTCGGACCCCCTGCCTGGCAAGCGCAAGGCGCTGATCGTGACCTACCGGCGAGGCAACGAACCGAGCCGCACGATGCAGGTCAGCGAACGCGACGTGATGCGCCTGCCCTGAACAGGGGGACCAGCTCTGCGCGACACTTGAGGCCGCCAACCGCGGCCAATCGCGGCTTGTCTGCCCGTTGCCACCATGTCCCAAATCGTTTTTGACTACACCAAGCAGGACGCCGCCGGCGCCTGCTCCACCGCTTTCGCCTGGGCCAAGACGCCCGCGGTGCTGACGCCGACCGAGCGCAACAGGCTGGCGGAGCGCGCCGCGGCCCTGCTGCAAAAGCACAACGCCGTGCTCGTCGCCCACTACTACGTGGACGGCGCCCTGCAAGACCTGGCCCTGGCCACCGGCGGCGTCGTTGCCGACTCGCTGGAAATGGCGCGCTTCGGCCGTGACCATGGCGCGCAAACACTGGTGGTGGCCGGGGTGCGCTTCATGGGCGAGACGGCCAAGATCTTGAGCCCCGAAAAGCGCGTGCTGATGCCCGATCTGGAGGCCACCTGCTCGCTGGACCTCGGCTGCCCGGCGGACGACTTCGCGGCCTTCTGCGACGCCCACCCGGACCGCCAGGTGGTGGTCTACGCCAACACCAGCGCTGCCGTGAAGGCACGCGCCGACTGGATGGTGACCAGCTCCTGTGCGCTGGAGATCGTGTCCGACCTGCATGCCCGGGGCCAGAAGATCCTCTGGGCGCCCGACCGGCATCTGGGGCGCTACATCCAGGAGCAGACCGGTGCGGACATGCTGATGTGGAACGGCGCGTGCATCGTGCACGACGAGTTCAAGGGGCTGGAGCTGGACCTGCTGCGCAAGGAGCACCCCGGCGCCATGATCCTGGTACACCCCGAGTCGCCCAAGAGCGTCGTCGAGCTGGCCGATGTCGTCGGCTCGACCTCGGCGCTGATCAAGGCCGTCGTCGAGGGCGCGGCCCAGGAATACATCGTCGCCACCGACAACGGCATCCTGCACCGCATGCGCCAGCTCGCGCCGGGCAAGACGCTGATCGAGGCGCCCACCGCCGGCAGCAGCGCGACGTGCAAGAGCTGCGCCCATTGCCCGTGGATGGCGATGAATGGCCTGGCCAACCTGGTCGACTGCCTGGAAAGCGGCACACCCGAGATCCATGTCGACGAGGCCATTCGCGTCAAGGCGCAGGGCTGCATCACGCGCATGCTGGATTTCGTCGCGGCGAGAAAGACTGCCGCCGGCGGGATGACCCCCGGCATCGGTGCCGCCTGATGGCGCTATAACTCCGGCAGCGCAACCGCCCTTCGACGAGGCCCGCCATGAACGCCGACTTCAGCTCCCTCTACAACCACCACGAGCGCGAGGTCTTCGGCGCGGTCATGGACGCGTCCAAGGACTACCCGGAGATCGCTGCCAGCAACGACCTGCTCTGCGACGTCTGCTGCGTGGCCCTGAACCGCCTGCCGCCGCGCTACATCCGCCACGAGGTGGACTTCAGCTTCTACCTCACCGAGCACGAACGCCTGGAGATCGACAACGCCATCGTCGAGGCCGTGGGCTATGCCTTCAATTTCGTGCAGGCACGCACGGCACTGCGGTCGCGCAAGTAGGGCCTGCGCCGGGGCTCAGCGTCGACGCTTCTTGCTGATCAATACCGTCGGGAAACTCACCGGCAGCGTCTGCGGGTAGTCGCGGCTGAAGTGCAGGCCGCGGCTCTCGTGGCGCATCAGGGCAGACCTCACGATCAGCTCCGCGCATTCGACGAGGTTGCGCAACTCCAGCAGGTCGCGCGTGACGCGGAAGCTGCCGTAGTAGTCGTCGATCTCGCCGCGCAGCAGCTTGATGCGGTGCAGGGCCCGCTCCAGGCGCTTGGTGGTGCGCACGATACCGACATAGTTCCACATCAGCAGGCGCAGCTCGTCCCAGTTGTGGGCGATGACGACCTGCTCGTCGGCGTTCTCGACCTGGCTCTCGTCCCAGGCCGGGATGGGCGCGCCGTCGGGAAGCGGATGGGCCAGGATGTCGGCGGCGCAGGTCTGGCCGAGCACCACGCACTCCAGCAGCGAATTGCTGGCCAGGCGGTTGGCCCCGTGCAGGCCGGTGTAGCCGGTCTCGCCCACGGCATACAGGCCCGGCAGGTCGCAGCGCCCCATCAGGTCGGTCACGGCGCCACCGCAGGTGAAGTGCACGGCGGGCACGACGGGAATGGGCTGCTTCGCGATGTCGATGCCAAGCTTGAGGCAGCGCGCGTGGATGGTCGGGAAATGCTCCTTCAGGAAGGCCTCGCCCAGATGAGTCGCGTCCAGCCACACATGGTCCAGGCCGTGCTTCTTCATCTCGAAGTCGATGGCACGGGCGACGATGTCGCGCGGCGCCAGTTCCAGCCGCTCGTCGTGCGCGGCCATGAAGCGCGTGCCGCCGAGATGTTCAGGCAGCTTGAGGTAGGCGCCCTCGCCACGCAGCGCCTCGGTGATGAGGAAGCTGCGTTCCTGCGGGTGGTAGAGGCAGGTCGGGTGGAACTGGATGAACTCCATGTTGGCCACGCGGCAGCCCGCGCGCCAGGCCATCGCGATGCCGTCACCGGTCGATGTGTCGGGGTTGGTCGTGTAGCGGTAGACCTTGCCGGCGCCGCCCGTGGCCAGCACAACGGCGCGGGCCGGCAGGGTCTCGACACGCTGGGAGTCGATGTCGAGCGCGTACACGCCGTAGACGCGCGGCACCCCCTTGTCCACGTCTTCGCGCTGCACATGGCGCGAGGTGATCAGGTCCAGCGCCATCCAGCGCTGGCACAACTTGATGTTGGGGTGCCTGCGCGCGACGGCCAGCAACTGATCGTGGATGGCCTTGCCCGTGGCATCGGCCGCGTGGGCAATGCGGCGTACCGCATGGCCGCCTTCGCGCGTCAGGTGCAGGCCCATGGGGCCGCTGTCGTCAGGCGTGAAGGGCACGCCCTGCTCCACCAGCCAGCCCACGGCCGCTGCGCTCCGCTCGGCGATGAAGCGGGCGGCCGCCTCGTCGACGAGCCCGGCACCGGCGTCCTGGGTGTCGCGCACATGGCTGTCGATGGAGTCGTCGCTGCCGAGCACGCCGACGATGCCGCCCTGAGCCCAGGCGGTGGCCGCTTCGTTCAGCTCGCGCTTGGCGAGCACGACGACCGGCACGGTGTCGGCCAGGTGCAGGGCGACGGTCAGGCCGGCAAGGCCCGCGCCGATGATGACGACGGGAGCGTCGTCTGTGGAAGCAGAAGTCATGGCGGGACATTGTCCAGCAGGGGCGGTGCCCCGCCGCGACGGTGAAGATTGCCAAGCTCTGCAACCTGCCCACGCCGCTGCGGCCCTATGCTGCGCGGCGCAATCGATGCAGCAGCACTGGGAGAGATCTTGCAGACAGTGAACCGCTGGGCCGGCGCCGTGGCCGGCCTTTTGCTTTGCGTGGGCCTGGCCCAGGCCGCACCGCCGCCGGCCGAGGTCTTCTTCAAGGACCCGGACATCGTGGAAGCGACGCTGTCGCCCTCGGGCCGCAAGCTGGCGTTGCGCGGCTTCTTCGGCAGCAAGCGCATCGGCCTGGCCGTCATGGACCTGGCCCCCGGCGGCAAGGGGGCGCGCACCGCCCAGTTCACGGACGTCGACGTCTGGCGGACTGATTGGGTCAACGACGAACGCCTGGTCTTCAGCGCCGTCGACCTCTCGGAAGGCAGCGGCCGCCCCGATGGCGCACCGGGCCTTTTCGGTGTCAACGCCGATGGCAGCCAGCTGCGTCAGCTGGTGCGCCGCCGGGGCCAGCCCTTCATCACCGACGGCAACATGCGCAACGAGCAGGCGCTGGATTGGAACCACCTGCTGCTGACGGTGCCCCGCCCTCAACCGGGAACCACCAACGAGGAAGTGCTGGTGGTGGAGGTCACGCCCGACGAGCGCCGGCTGCAGACGCCGCTGTGGCTGAACACCCGCAACGGCCGCACGCGCGCCGTGGGCACGTCCCTGCCGGCCGATGCCGTGGGCTGGGTGACCGATCGCCGCGGCGAACTGCGCGTCGCTCTGACGCGCCGCGCCGGGCGCCAGGGCGCGCTATGGCGGGGCCCCGGCCGGCAGGACTGGCAGCCTCTTTACGAGAGCGACCTGCTGAACCCGCCCTTCAACGTCAACGCGGTGGACGATGCCGGGCAGTTGTATGTGACGCGCGCGTCCGGGCCGGCCGGCGAGTCCGTGCTGAGCCTTTACGACTTCGAGCGCCGTGCACCCACGGAGAAGCCCCTGGTCATTGCGCCGGGCTTCGATTTCGCCGGCCGTGTGCTGAACGACGCCGCCGGCAGTGCATTGGGCGTGCGAGTCATCACCGACGCCGAATCCACCGTCTGGCAGAACGCCGCCATGCGGGCCCTGCAGCAGGAAGCTGATGAGCGCATGCCCGGCCGCATCAACAGCATCAGCTGCCGCCGCTGCGGCCAGCCGGACGTCGTCGCGCTGGTGCGCAGCTACAGCGACCGCGAGCCCGGCCAGTTCTGGCTCTACCAGGCCCAGCCGCCGCAAGGCGAGCCGAAGTGGCGCCCCGTGGGCCGCGTGCGCAACGAGATCAAGCCGGCCGAGATGGCGCCGATGGACCTTCAGCGCATCAAGGCCCGCGACGGCCGCGACCTGCCTGTATGGATCACGAGGAAGGCGGATGCGGCCGGCCCGCTGCCGGCCGTCGTGCTCGTTCACGGCGGGCCCTGGGTGCGCGGCAACGTCTGGGGCTGGCATGCGCAGGCGCAGTTCCTTGCCTCGCGCGGCTATGTGGTCATCGAGCCCGAGTTCCGCGGCAGCGCGGGCTATGGCTGGGCGCATTTCAAGGCCGGCTTCAAGCAATGGGGCCAGGCCATGCAGGACGATGTGGCCGACGCGCTGCGCTGGGCGCAGAAGGAAGGCATCGCCAGCGACAAGGCTTGCATCGCCGGCGCCAGCTACGGTGGCTACAGCACCTTGATGGGCTTGATCAAGGACCCCGATCTCTATCGCTGCGGCGTGGCCTGGATGGCGGTGACGGACATCGACCTCTACCTGTCCGGTTCGTGGTGGGTGCGCGATGACATCCCCGAATGGGGTCGCCAGTTCCAGCTGCGCGACCTGGTCGGCGACCCCGAGAAGGACGCCGCCATGCTGGCCGCCCATTCCCCCGTCCAGCAGGCCGCCCGCATCAAGGCGCCGGTGCTGCTGGCCTTCGGCGAAGAAGACCGGCGTGTGCCGCTGGCCCACGGCAAGCGCATGCGCGAGGCGCTGCGCGCGGCCGGCAACGACCCGGCCTGGGTGACCTATACCGGCGAAGGCCACGGCTTTGGCGTCGTCAAGAACCGGGTGGATTTTGCAGAGCGCATGGCCGCCTTTCTGGCCAGGCACCTGCAGCCCTGACCAGATCGATGCCACGCGGCCCGGCGCGTAACCGGGCGGTCCCGCGCGGCTCACGTTCGCACCGCCGGCGGACTCGACCTGGCTGCGGTGGTACGCGGTAGCGGGAAGTTCGCACATCAGCCTGCGCGATGTGCGCTACCTCGACCCGCCCGTCCGGCGCGACGGCCTGCTGCGCAGCCCGCAAGGCCGGGTGCAGCCGCTGACCGACTTCGTCGCCGCCCAGCGCTGCGAAAAGCAAACCACCTTCAGCCGAATCCCCACCGACCAGGTACTGGCCGCCGCCTTAGAGCATCTGCGCAGCTGGGTGGGCGCTGGCAAGGCCGCGCCGACCGCGCCGCGGCTGCAACGCAGCGCCGACGGGCAACTGGTACGCCACCACGCCGGTCGCGTGAACGGGGGCGTGCGGCTGCTGGACTATGACGGGCCGGTGTCCGCCAACGCCAGCGACAACCAACCCGCCGGCGTCTGCGGCTTTGCCGGCTACCACCGCGACTTCAGCGCGGCCGAGCTGTGCGAGCGCTACGGCAGCGCCGACGGCTATCGGCGCGCGCAGGCCGAGGTGGCGCAACGAGCCCAACTTCAGGCTTCCAGCTGAAGGCCGACAAGGCGCCGGATGCCGAGGCGCTACAGCGACTGCAGCGCACCAACTGCCCCGCACGAGCAGGCTAGGAAGGGCGCTGGTTCCAGTGCCGCCGCCACTCCGGCGGCTTCCACAGGTGGGCCAGCCGCATGCCCCAGGTGGTTTCATGGCGCATGTCGTGGAACATCGCCCGCCATTCATGCGCGTTCAACCAGAACAGGTTGTGCGTGGGGAACGGATGCTCCAGGCCGTAGTCGACCGGCTCGCGTTCGGGCTCAAACGTGCCGAACAGCCGGTCGAAGACGATGAGCATGCCGCCGAAGTTCTTGTCGATGTACTGCGGGTTGCGGCCGTGGTGGGCGCGGTGGTGCGACGGCGTGTTGAAGATGAACTCGAACCACGCCGGCATCTTGTCGACCCACGTCGTGTGCACGAAGAACTGGTAGCCCAGGTTCAGCGACAGCGCAAACAGCACCCAGCGCGGCTCGAAGCCCAGCCACACGGCCGGCAGGTAGAACAGCCAGTTGCCGGCAACTGCGTAGAACCAGCTCTGGCGCAGCGCCGTGCCGAAGTTCATCTTCTCGGAGCCGTGGTGCACGACATGGGCGCACCAGAACCAGCGGATGCGGTGGCTGCCGCGGTGAAACCAGTAGTAGAGGAACTCGACGAGCAGGAACAGGCCGACGAAGCGCCAGACGGTGACGTCGATGGTGAACAGGCGGTGGTCGTAGACCCAGCCCATGGCCGGCAACACCAGTACGACGAGCAGCAGCAGGTCGGCCACCAGGTAGCTGCCGCCGCTGTTCAGGCTGTCGAAGCTGTCGCGGAAGTCGAAGACGCCGGTCTTGCGAAAACGCCAGGCCTCCATCGCGATGAAGACGCCGAAGAGCGGCGACAGCAGCACCAGCGTCAGGTCGCGCCAGTCGCCGTGCTGGTGGTAGAGGTCGAGCAGCCAGTCCATGGCCGTGATGTTGCTGCGAAAACGGCGCGGCATCTTGACGGCAAAACCCGAGTTTTTGACGGATCGCGACAAGCTCCGGGTCATCACCCAGCAGTGCGGCCGGGCGGCGGCGGCATCATCGGCGCCCCATGGATGACACCCGCGTCGCCGCCAGCTATGTCCAGTTGCTCTTCGAGCACATGGCCGCGCTGGGCTGCGCGCAGGCACTGGGCGAGCCGCCTGCGCCGACCGCGGCCTTTGTCGCGCTGCGGCGCTGGCAGGCGCTGCTGGAACATGCACGCGACCTGGACCCCGGCCCCAAATCCACCTTTGCGCTGCGCCTGGCGCGCGGCATCGCGCCGCGCCACTTCGGCGTGGTCGGCTTTGCGGCCCTGGCCTGCGGCACGCTGGGCGAGGCGCTGCAGCGGCTGGAGCGCTACCACCGCTCGGTCTATGACGTGAACATCGCCCAGGTGCGCCCCTGCGCCGAGGGCCTCTGCATCGAGTGGGGCGTGGAACGCGGCCGGCCCGGCGCGCTGGTGGACGAGACGGCCATCGCGGCGCTGGTGCAGCTGACGCGCGCGCTCACGGGCAAGCCGCTGCGTGCCCTGGCCGTCGATTTCGTCAACCCGCGCCCGGCCGACGTGCGGCCCTATGCAGACTTCTTCGGCGGCACGGTGCGCTTCGGCCAGCCCAGCACGCGCGTGATGCTGCGCGCGCAAGACCTGGACCTGCCCTTGCAAGGTGCCGATGCTGCGCTGCTGGCCCTGCTCGACGCGCAGGCTGAAGCGCTGCTGCAGGAGGTGGCCGCCGTCAGCGAGCCGGTCGGCATCTGGCGCCAGGCCCTGGTCGGCCTGATCCGCGCGGGTCGCACCCAACTGCCCGACCTGGCCCGCAGCCTGCAGATGAGCCCGCGCAGCCTGCAGCGGCGCCTGGCCGATCAGGGGCAAAGCTTCCAGGCCCTGCTGTCGCAGACCCGCCAGCAGTTGGCCGAGGCCTATCTGCGCGACGCAAACGTCGAACTCGCCGAGGTGGCGCTGCTGCTGGGCTATTCCGAACAAAGCGCTTTCACGCGCGCCTTCCGGCAATGGACCGGCCAGGCGCCGCTGCAGTGGCGCAGGCAGCATTCGCGATGAACCCGGCACCTGCATCCGTCCTCGTCAACGGCGCACCGGCCCACGGTCGCTACGCTGGCCGCATCGCCCGCATCGAGTGGTCAGGCCTGCAGCCGCGCCCGTCGTGGCTGTGGCGCCGGTTGCACCACAAGCGCTGGCACTACGTGGGGCTGGGCGACGCGCAGCTCTTCATCGGCGTGGCCATCGTCGATGTCGGCTGGGCCTGCAGCGCCTTCGCCTACCTGTTCGACCGCCGCCGCCGCAGGCTGCTGGCGGACTGGAGCCAGGACGGCCTGCCGGGCCTGCAGGCCGGCGTGGCAGAGGCGCCGCTGGCCGGTGCCAACAGCTGGTTCCTCGGGCCGGGCGCGCGGCTGTCGCTGCGCCATGAAGCGCCGGATCTGCTGCGCCTGCATGTCGCCACGCGGGCGCTGCGCCTGAACGCAGAACTCGGCCTGCAAGACATGGCGCCGCCGCTGCTCGCCATCGGCCCGATTGACGGCGGCATCGCGCACGCGACGCAGAAGACCAGCGCCCTGCCCGTGCGCGGCTGGGCCGAGGCCGATGGCCAGCGCTTTGTGCTCGACGGCGCCTGGGGCGCGGTCGACGCCTCCAGCGGCCTGCTGGCGCGCACCACCGCCTGGCGCTGGGCGAGCGCCCACGGGCCCGACGTGGGCTTCAACCTGCAGCAAGGCTATTTCGGCAACCAGGAGAATTTGCTGTGGCTGGACGGCCAGGCCATCGCCGTCGGTGCCGCGCGCTTCGACTTCGATGCTGACCGGCCGCTGTCGCCCTGGCATATCGCGACCGACGACGGCCGGGTCGACCTTGTCTTCACGCCAGAGGGCCTGCGGGCAGCCAACCGCAACCTCGGCTTTGCCGCCAGCCGCTACGTGCAGCCGGTCGGCAGCTTCACCGGCACCGTCAAGTCGGGGCCGCAGGCCCGTGTGCGGCCTGTACGCAGCCTGCTGGGCGTGACAGAGGACCACCACTCGCTGTGGTGAGGTCCTGGAGTCCTTGGATGTGCCCCCTGCCGTGATGAATGCCACACGCACCGTCTCGCGCCAGGCATAGAGTGCCCTTTGCAAAGAAAGATGCCTGCCTGTGCGCTACGAACTCAGCAACCCCAACCTCCTCATCGCCGGCATCGTGCTCACGCTGGCAGCTGTGGCCAGCGTCGAGTTCCTGCCCGCTCGAACCTTGGAGCTGACTGCTCCGGGCGTCGCCAGCGGTCCCTACCTGAACACCTCCGACGGCAACCAAGCCAACGCGGCCGTGAAATGGGTGAACGTCAAGGACACGCATTTGCGCTGCCACTACGGCACGGTCGCCGGCAACTATCTCGGTTGCGGCCTCACCTACGTGCTGACCGGCGCCGACGCCACCCGTGGCCGTGACCTGAGCCGTTTCGACAGCATCGAGCTGGACCTGACGTACAAGGGGCCCTCGGCAGCCGTGCGGGTCGCCCTGCGCAATTTCGATCCGCGCTTCTCCAAGGTGGAGGACAACAACAGCTCGCGCTTTCACTCCATCAACCTGAGGCCGCGCGACATCGAGCGCCCCGTGCAACTCGAGATGAGTGAGCTGACGGTGCCCGAGTGGTGGGTGGGCCAATACAACCTGGCGCGCGAATACAACCGGCCTGGCTTCGAAAACGCGACCGCGGTGTCCATTGACCTGCCCGTGGTCCAGGCCGGGGAGGAGCACGAGATCCAGCTGCGGCGTGTCACCCTCAAGGGCCACTGGGTCAGCCGGGACCAGGTCTACCTCGGTGTCCTTTGCGGCTGGATGTTTGGAGCCGTGCTGATGGTGCTCAACGGCTGGACCCAGCTGCGGCGCAGCCACCTGCGTCAGCAGCGCGAAATCGATGCGCTGACGGCCCGCACCCGGCAGCTGCGCGTGGAGCAGGAGAAGCTGCGCCGGCTTGCGACCATCGACGATCTGACCGGTGTGCTCAACCGACGCGGCCTGGAGCAGGCGCTGGAAGATTTCGAGGATTCAGCGCGGGGCATGACCCTGGTCATGCTGGACATCGACCATTTCAAGCACATCAACGACCGCTACGGGCATGACTGCGGCGACGAAGTGCTGCGGCGCGTTGCTGCGGTCGTCGCCGCGAACCTGCGGGCCTCCGATGTATTCGGCCGATGGGGCGGTGAGGAATTCCTGGTCGCCGGCCAGGGCACTCGCATCCGCGAGGCCACGCGCCTGGCGGAGAAGCTGTGCGACCGCGTCGCGCAGAGCGAGATCAGCGTGGCGGGCCATCGCATCAGCGTGACGGCCAGCTTCGGTGTGGCGCTGGCCCCGCCGGCGGGCTCGACGGCCGATGCCCTCAAGCGCGCCGACGAGGCCCTCTATCGCGCCAAGGAAGCGGGCCGCAATCGTGTCGAGATGGACAAGACGCTGGAAGGCACGCCGACCACCCTGTAGGCGGCCGCCGTGCTCAATGCACCACCCGCCCGAAATCGAACTCACCCCCGGCGACATTGACCGGGATCACATCCTTGGGCCCGAACTTGCCCTCCAGGATGAGCCGTGACAGCGGGTTCTCCACCCGCTGCTGGATGGCCCGCTTCAGCGGCCGCGCACCGAACACCGGGTCAAAGCCGACCTTGGCCAACTCGTCCAGCGCCGCCTCGCTGATATCCAGCTTCATCTCCATCTTCTCCAGCCGCGCTTCCAGCAGGCGCAGCTGGATGCGCGCGATGGACTTGATGTGGCCGGCGCCCAGCGCGTGGAAGATGACGGTCTCGTCAATGCGGTTCAGGAACTCGGGCCGGAAGTGCGCCTTGACCTCGCCCCACACGGCCTCGCGGATGACTTCGTCCTTCTCGCCCGAAAGCGCCATGATGTGCTGGGAGCCGAGGTTGGACGTCATCACGATGACCGTGTTCTTGAAGTCCACCGTGCGGCCCTGACCGTCGGTCAGGCGGCCATCGTCCAGCACCTGGAGTAGCACGTTGAACACGTCGGGGTGGGCCTTCTCGACCTCGTCGAGCAGCAGCACGGAGTAGGGCTTGCGGCGCACGGCTTCCGTCAGCGTGCCGCCTTCCTCGTAGCCGACATAGCCCGGCGGCGCGCCGATCAGGCGCGACACCGAGTGCTTCTCCATGAACTCGCTCATGTCGATGCGCACCATGTGGTCGTCGCTGTCGAACAGGAAGCCGGCCAGCGCCTTGCACAGCTCGGTCTTGCCGACGCCGGTGGGGCCAAGGAAGAGGAATGAGCCCAGCGGCCGGTTCGGGTCGCTCAAGCCCGCGCGTGAGCGGCGAATGGCGTCGGACACGGCCTGGATGGCCTCCTCCTGCCCGATGACGCGCTCGTGCAGCCGGCTTTCCATCTGCAGCAGCTTCTCGCGCTCGCCCTGCATCAGCTTGGAGACCGGGATGCCCGTAGCGCGCGCGACGACCTCGGCGATCTCCTCGGCACCGACCAGCGTGCGCAGCAGGCGCGGCTTGTTGGCCGCAAGGGCGCCGGCTTCCTTGTCCTGCGCCTCGCCCAGTTGCTTCTCGAGCTTGGGCAGGCGGTCGTACTGCAGCTCGGCCAGCTTGTTGAAGTCACCCTTGCGCTTGAGTTCCTCGATCTGCTGCTTGATGCGGTCGATCTCTTCCTTCACATGCGCCGAGCCCTGCGCCTGCGCCTTCTCGGCGGTCCAGATCACTTCCAGGTCGTTGTACTCGCGCTGCAGCTTCAGCAGCTCTTCCTCGATCAGCGCGAAACGCTTCTGCGAGCCCTCGTCCTTCTCGCGGCGCACAGCCTCGCGCTCGATCTTGAGCTGGATCATGCGGCGGTCCAGCCGGTCCATGACCTCGGGCTTGGAGTCGATCTCGATCTTGATCTTGGCCGCCGCCTCGTCGATCAGGTCGATGGCCTTGTCGGGCAGGAAGCGGTCGGTGATGTAGCGGTGGCTCAGCTCGGCCGCGGCAATGATGGCCGGGTCGGTGATCTCCACGCCGTGGTGCACCTCGTACTTTTCCTGCAGGCCGCGCAGGATGGCGATGGTGGCCTCCACCGTGGGCTCGTCGACCAGCACCTTCTGGAAGCGGCGCTCCAGCGCGGCGTCCTTCTCGACGTACTTGCGGTACTCGTCGAGCGTCGTCGCGCCGATGCAGTGCAGCTCGCCGCGTGCCAGCGCGGGCTTGAGCATATTGCCGGCGTCGATGGAGCCCTCCGTCTTGCCGGCGCCCACCATGGTGTGGATCTCGTCGATGAAGAGGATGGTCTGGCCGGCGTCCTGGCTGACTTCCTTGAGCACGCCCTTGAGCCTCTCCTCGAAGTCGCCGCGGTATTTGGCGCCGGCCAGCAGCAGGGCCATGTCCAGCACCAGCACGCGCTTGTTCTTGAGGGAATCAGGCACCTCGCCGTTGATGATGCGCTGGGCCAGGCCTTCGACGATGGCGGTCTTGCCGACCCCTGGCTCACCGATCAGCACGGGGTTGTTCTTGCTGCGGCGCTGCAGCACCTGGATGGCACGACGGATCTCCTCGTCGCGGCCGATGACCGGGTCCAGCTTGCCCAGGCGGGCGCGCTCGGTCAGGTCCAGGGTGTACTTCTTCAGCGCCTCGCGCTGGCCTTCGGCATCGGCGGAGTCGACGTTCTGGCCACCGCGCACGGCCTCGATGGCACCCTCCAGCGACTTGCGCGTCAGGCCATGGCCGCGCACGACGCCGGCCAGGTCGGTCTTGGCGTCGCTGAGCGCCAGCAGGAACATCTCGCTGGCGATGAACTGGTCGCCGCGCTTGCCGGCCTCCTTCTCGGCCGCCTGCAGCAGGCTGACGAGGTCGCGCCCGGCCTGCACCGTCTGGCCCGAGCCGCTGACCTGGGGCAGGCCGGCGATGAGGCCGTCCAGCGCGGTCTTGAGCCCCTGGACATTGACGCCGGCGCGCTGCAGCAGCGCGCGCGGGCCGTCGTCCTGGGCCAGCATGGCGGCCAGCACATGGGCGGGCTCGATGTAGGGGTTGTCGCGGGCCAGGGCCAGGCTCTGGGCCTCGCCCAGGGCTTCCTGGAATCGGGTGGTCAGCTTGTCGGCACGCATGGTGGGAATCCTCCGGTTACGGGCCAAGTGGGCGCCCGCGGGCGCTTTTCAAGTTGCGTCAGATCAAGCTTTGGACAAGCCTCATCCCCAACCACGCGGCAAAAATCGATCCCAGCACATGGGCGGCCGTGTGCGCTACGGCCATCCCGAAGTCACCCTGGCGCAGCAGGGCCAGCGACTCGCCCGAGAAAGCTGAAAACGTCGTCAGCCCGCCGAGGAAGCCGGTCACCAGCAGCAGCTTGAAGATCTCGTTGGGCTGCCGACCCAACCACTCCAGCGCCATGCCGATCAACAGGCCGCCCACCACGTTGACAAGCAGCGTGCCGAACGGAAAGCTCATCCAGCGGCCGTTGAACAGCACACCGGCCTGCCAGCGCGTGAGCGCACCCAATGCGGCACCCACGGCAACGGCGGCCGCATTCAAGAGGCGTTCCCCGTCGCGATGCCCCAGCGCGCCAGCGCCTCGTCATCCGCCACCCGCGCGTCCACCCAGTGCGCGCCGTTGGGCGTGTGCTCCTTCTTCCAGAACGGCGCCTGCGTCTTCAGGTAATCCATCAGGAACTCGCAGGCCTGGAAAGCCTGGCCGCGGTGGGCGCTGGTCACCAGCACCAACACGATCTGGTCGCGCGCCTGCAGGGGTCCCACGCGATGGATGACCTTGGCCGCGCGGATGTCGAAGCGGGCCAGCGCCTGGTCGACCATGGCCTCGATGGCCGCCTCGGTCATGCCGGGGTAGTGCTCCAGCTCCATGGCTGAGACGGCCGCGCTGCTGCTGTGCTCGCGGACCGTACCGACAAACGCGACAACCGCGCCGACCCCGCCATCCGCAATTCGCAGGGCGGCCGCTTCAAGGCCGAGATCAAAGTCTTCCGACTGGATGCAAACTCTGGGCATGGCCGGCATTCTCACCCTGGTGCGCGGTGAGATTCACATGTTTGAGCGTGGAACGCACGGCGCGTCGCCGGATACTCGCCCCTCACTCATCTCACGTAGCCAGGAACCAATATGGCCCTGATGGATTTCATCAAGAAGCAGTTCATAGACGTCATCCAGTGGACGGAGGATGGCGACGGCACGCTGGCCTGGCGCTTCCCGATGTCGGGCATGGAAATCCAGAACGGCGCGCAACTGGTGGTGCGCGAATCGCAGGTCGCGGTCTTCGTCAACGAAGGCCAGGTCGCCGACGTCTTCGGGCCCGGCACGCACAAGCTGACGACACAGACGCTGCCGGTGCTGACCTATCTGAAGAACTGGGACAAGCTGTTCGAGTCGCCCTTCAAGAGCGATGTCTACTACTTCAGCACCCGCCAGCAGATCGACCAGCGCTGGGGCACGAGTCAACCCATTTCCATCCGCGACAAGGACTTCGGCGCCGTGCGCCTGCGGGCTTTTGGCAACTACGCCTACCGCATCCAGGACCCGAAGAGCTTCCACAGCCAGATCTCCGGCACCCGCGAGCGCTACACGACGCAGGAGCTGGAAGGCCAGCTGCGCGGCCTGATGCTGCAGCACATCAGCGATGCGGTGGCCGGCAGCGGCACACCCTTCCTCGACCTGGCGGCCAACCAGATCGAGTTCGCCGCCGCGTTGAAGGAGGCCACCGCACCGTCCTTCGCGGCGCTCGGCCTGGAACTGCTGTCGGTGACGATGCAGAACGTGTCCCTGCCCGAGGAGCTGCAGAAGATCCTCGACCAGCGCATCGGCATGGGCATCATTGGCCAGAACATGGGCCAGTTCATGCAGTACCAGGCCGCGCAGGCGTTGCCAGAGATGGCCAAGGGCGGCGGCGGTGGCGGCAGCGGCATCGCTGGCGAGGCCATCGGCCTGGGCGCGGGTGTCGCTTTGGGCCAGACGCTGGCCCAGACCTTGAGCCAGGGCCTGGCCGGCGTCGGTACAGCCGCACCCGCGCCGGCGGCCAGCAAGCCCGAGGACATCGTCTCGCTGCTTGAAAAGCTCGGCGACCTCAAGGCCAAGGGCATCCTGACCGACGAGGAATTCGCCGCCAAAAAAGCGGACCTCCTGAAGAAACTTGGCTGACCAGGCGCCGGCCGCGCAACGCCGCTGGCGTGCGGCCTGCCCCAACTGCGGCGCACCCGTCGAGTTCGCCAGCGCGGCCTCTGCCAGCGCGGTCTGCAGCTTTTGCCGCAGCACCCTGCTGCGCGATGGCGACACGCTGAGCCGCATCGGCCAGAGCGCCGAAATCTTCGAGGACTATTCACCGCTGCAGCTCGGCGCGACGGGCCGCTGGATGGGCAGCGGCTTCGCAGTGGTCGGCCGCGTGCAGCGCGCCGCCGAGCTGGGCACCTGGAACGAATGGCATCTGCTGTTCGACGCCGGGCCTGACACACCGCGCGTGGCCTGGCTCAGCGAGGACAACGGCCGCTTCGTCCTCAGCCTGGAAGCCCCGCTCGACGAAGCGCCCCCGCCCCAACCCGATGTCGGCCAACCGCTGACGCTGGCGGGGCAGCGCTGGCAGGTGGCCGCCGTCATCGAGGCGACCGTGCGCGCCGCCGAGGGCGAACTGCCCCGCGTGCCGCAGGACGGCGGCATCGTCGAATTGCGCAATGAGCGTGACGAAGTCGGTTCGCTGGAATACCGCCAGGACCTGTCCTTCGTCTGGTCCCTGGGCCGCGCCGTGCAGCTGGCCGACCTTGCGCTGCAAGGACTGCGCGCCACCGCAGAAGGCGAGTCCATCGCCGAGGCCAAGTTCAAGGGCCGGGCCATCGGCTGCCCCAACTGCGGCTCGCCGCTGGAACCCAGGCTCTCGCAAACCAGGAGCATGGTCTGCGGCCAGTGCGAGGCACTGGTCGACCTACCGGAAGGCGATGCCAAGGCGCTGGGTTTCACGGTGCAAAGCCCTGACACGCCGCCGGTGATCCCGTTGGGCCGCACCGGCACACTGGCGCTGGCGGGAGAAGAGCCGCAGAGCTGGACTGTCGTCGGCTACCTGGAGCGCTGTGACCTTCCTGAAGACGCCGAGGAAGACCAGAGCTTCTGGCGCGAATACCTGCTGTTCAACCGCCTGGCCGGATTCGCCTTCCTCGTCGACACCAACGAAGGCTGGAGTCTGGTCAGCACACTCACCGGGGCGCCCACGCCCTCGCGCGACGGCGCGACCTGGCAGGGCCGGGCCTATGCCAAGCGCTGGACCTACGAGGCCAAGACCACCCATGTGCTGGGCGAGTTCTATTGGCCGGTGCGCCTGGACGACCGCGTCGAAGTGACCGACTACGCCAGCCCGGACGGCCAGTACCTGCTCAGCCGCGAGAAGCAGGGGCCCGAAGTCGCCTGGAGCGGCGGCCAGACCCTGGCCGCGGCCACCGTGCAAAGTGCCTTCGGCCTGTCCGCGTCGGCGGCTCAGTTCACGCGTGACGCCTCGGCCTTCAAGAGTAGCGGCGGCAACCTGCTGCGCAATATCGTCGTTGGCCTATTCCTCATCGTGCTGCTGTTCTCCATGCTGCGGGCCTGCTCCAGCGACGACTGCCAGCAGTACAAGAACAGCTTTGGCGAGAACAGTAACGAATACCGCCAGTGCCGCGCCAACGCGCGCGGCGCTGGCGCCTACATCCCCAGTGGTGGCAGCTACGGTGGCTACAGCAGCAGTGGCGGCAGCCACAAATAGGAGAACGACATGACCTTAGATTGGCTCAAGCCCGAAATCATCCTCGGCACGACGATGTATGCCGTCATCGGCGTGGCCATCTTCTGGGCCTGCTTCGTCATCGTCGACAAGCTCACGCCCTTCAAGCTGTGGGAGGAGATCGTCGAGCACAAGAACGTCGCCCTCGCCATCGTGGTGGGGGCGATGTGCATCTCCATCGGCAACATCGTTGCAGCCGCCATCCATGGCTGAAATCGCCGGCTGAAGCGGCCGGATCTGCAGCTCGTCGCCATCCAGGTGACCGCAGCCGCCGGCTGAGCACAATCGCGCGCTTCTCAGACCCACCGCGCACAACATGAAACTTCTGCTGGCCCGCGCCGCGGCGATTGCCGCGATTGCCGCCCTCGCTTTGCCCCTTGCCTTGCCGGCCCAGGCGCAACCCGCCCAACCCGCCCCACCCGCATCGGCACCCACCAACCAGTCCGCCAAGGCCGACGCGATTGCGAAAGCCTCGGGCTTCACGATCCGCCCGGTCGACGATGCCTGGCGCGCCGCCCTGCCCCGTGACGCCAAGCTGGCCACTCAGGCCTATCTCGACCGCTTGCCTGCCGAGGTGCAGGCCAAGTCCGACGCCTACTACACCGGCGGCTACTGGCTGATTCTTTGGGAGCTGCTGTTCGGCCTCGCCGTCGCGGCCATCCTCATGCGCGGCCGGCGGGCGGCACGCCTGCGTGACTGGGCCCAGCGCGTCGGCCGGGGGCCCATGCGGCGCGACATGATGTTCGGCGCCGCCTACGTGCTGGCCTCGGCCGTGCTGACCCTGCCGCTGGCCATCTACAGCGGCTGGTGGCGTGAGCAGGCCTATGGCATGTCGACGCAGACCTTCCTCGCCTGGCTGGGCGACGCGGCGCTCTCCCATGCCATCGACATGCTGATGATGGGCATCGTCGTCGCCGGGCTCTATGCCGTGATCCGCCGCGCCGGCGAACGCTGGTGGATCTGGGGCACAGGCGGCAGCATCGCCGCGCTCATCGTGCTGGTCGCCCTCTCGCCCGTCCTCATCCAGCCCCTGTTCAACACCTACAAGCCGGTCGAGGACGGCCCGGTCAAGACGGCCGTGCTGCAGATGGCCCATGCCAACGGCGTGCCCGTGGACAACGTCTATACCTTTGATGCTTCACGGCAGACGACGCGCATCAGCGCCAATGTGTCGGGCCTGTTCGGCACGGCGGCCGTGCGACTCAACGACAACCTGCTGCGCCGCACCTCCGAGCCGGAGATCCGCGCCGTCATGAGCCATGAGCTCGGGCACTATGTGATGAACCACATGGCCAAGAACATCGCGCTGCTGACGCCACTGATCTTTGTCGGCTTCGCCGTCGTGGCCTGGGCCATGAAGCGCCTGCTCGCACGCTTTGCCGGTGCCACCGGCGTGAGCCGCATCGACGACGTGGCCGGCCTGCCGATGCTGGTCGCCGTGCTGTCGGTTTTCTTCACGCTCGCCACCCCGATCAACCACAGCATCACCCGGCTGCAGGAGATCGAGGCCGACCGCTTCGGCCTGAACCTGTCGCGCGAACCGCATGGCTTTGCCGAGGCGCAGCTGCGGCTGGTGGAATACCGCAAGGCCGACCCGGGCCCGGTGGAAGAATTCATCTTTTTCCACCACCCCAGCACCCGCCACCGCATTCACGATGCGATGCGCTGGCGCGAGGCGATGGGCACGCCCTGAGATGAAACTGCCCCTCGCCCAACCTCGCGTCGCTGAACGCGAGCGAGTCTGGTCGGTCTTGCAGACCGCGCTGCGGCAGTGCCGCAGCTCTTCGGCAGGCGCATCGCGCCCACTGGGCGCAATGTGTCCGGCCTCAGCCCCCGAGGGGACGGCGATGCTCGCGGGGCGTGCCCCGCTCGCACATCGCCAGACGGGCCGGCTTGGGAGCGGCCCGGCGCTCGGCCCGAATACGGTTTCATGCGTCGCGGGTGCCGCGAATGCGGAATGGATAACTGACATGAACGACTTCGCCGCGCTGACCACCAATGCCCACGAGGACTGGACGCTGTTCGCCATCCGCTTCCACGACAAGCCCGGCGCCGGTGAGCTGCGCCGCGAGCTGCTGCAGGCCCATCTCGAATGGGTGGCCGCCCAGGGCGATGCGATCAGGGTCGCGGGTTCGCTGCGCGAGTTACCCGAGGCGACGCCGGTGGGCGCGCTGTGGGTCGTGCGCGCGCCAACCAAGGCCGCCGTCGAGGCGCTGATCGCCACCGACCCCTTCACGACCGGCGGCCTGCGTGCCGGCTGGGACATCTTCTATTGGAGCAAGGCGCTGCCTCAGCCGGTGAGCTTCTAGACTCGCGGTCCGCTGAAAGACTGCACAGGCCAGCCATGACCCTCTCCGTCCGCCGCCTCGCTGCGGCCCTGCTCCTCGCCATCGCCGGCACCGCCTCTGCCGCCGACGCGCCACCCGATGTCGCCGTCTTCGTCGCCCGGCTCGACGTGTCCGCCGGCAAGGTCAGCGACGCCCGCAACATCACGCCGGGCAAGGGCAACAACTTCCAGCCGGCCTTCACGCATGACGGCTCGGCCGTGGTTTACACCTCGGGCCGCACCGGTTCCAACAACATCTACCGCCACGACCTCGCCAAGGGCACGACGACGGCCGTCACGGCGACGACCGAGAACCTCTATTCGCCCACGCCGCTGGCCGACGGCAGCGGCTTCTCGGCCATCCGCGTTCTCACCGCAGACCCCGCCTATGGCATCGAGATGAACGAGCCCTCGCTGTGGCTGTTCGGCTGGGACGGCAAGCCGGTTGCACCGGTCGTGCCGACCAAGCGCATCGGCTATCACGCCTGGGTCGGCCCCGACCTCATCGCCGCCTTCCTCGTCGACGACGTGCCGCAGCGCAACGACCACCGGGCCGTGCTCATCTCGCGCACCACCGGCCAGCAGACGCTGCTGACCGCCAAGCCCGGCCGCGCGCTGGGCCGCATGCCCGATGGCAAGCGTGCCATCTTCGTCGACCAGACCGACCCCAAGCGCTGGGTCATCGCCACGCAGGGCATCGACGACGCCAATCCGCAGTTGCTGGTCGAGACACCGCCGCTGCCCGAGGGTGAGCCGGCCGCCAACCGCAGCCAGTACTTCGTCCGGCTCCCCGACGGCTCCATGCTGATGGCCCGCGGCCATCAGCTGCTGCGCTGGGATGGCAAGCCGGCCGGCGGCTTCCAGCCTTTCGCCGACCTGCCGGAGCTGGGCGGCGCCATTCGCAACATCGCTGCCAGCGCCGATGGCAGGCGCCTGGCCTTCTCGGTGCTGCGCGCCCCGTCCAAGCCTTGACGCCGCCAGCCGTTCACGCCGACCCGCCCAGCCGCGCCTCGCTGGCCGAGCTGCTGCTGCTCGCCAGCGTCTTCGTCATCGCCGCCTGCGGCCTGGTCTACGAGCTGGCGGCCGGGGCGTTGGCGAGCTATCTGCTCGGCGATTCGGTGCTGCAGTTCTCCACCATCATTGGCGTCTACCTGTTCGCGATGGGGCTGGGCTCCTGGCTGTCCCGCTTCGTCGAGCGCCAGCTCATCGGCGTCTTCCTGCAGGTGGAGCTGCTCGTGGGCGTCGTCGGTGGACTGATGCCAGCCGGACTGTTCATCGTGCACAGCCTGCTGCCGCCCGGCACAGGCACGTCCTTTCGGGTGCTGCTCTACGCGCTGGTGCTGCTGGTGGGCACGCTGGTGGGCCTGGAGATCCCGCTGGTCATGCGCATCCTGAAGCGCCACTTCAGCGCGCGCTATGGCCTGAAGGACCTGGTCTCGCAGGTGCTGACCTTCGACTACCTCGGCGCCCTGCTCGTGGCCCTGGCCTTCCCGCTCGTGCTGGTGCCGCACCTGGGCCTGGTGCGCACCGGCATCGCCTTCGGCCTGTTGAACGTGGTGGTCGCGGTGTGGGCGCTGTGGCTGTTTCGCGCCGAGCTGCGCGCCCTGCGCGCCCACGTGGCGGCGGCGGTCTTGTCGGGCGTGCTGCTGCTGGCGGCCCTGCTGGGCGCCGAGCAGCTGACCACCTGGGCCGAGGACCGCTTCTATGGCGAGGACATCGTCTTCAAGCAAAGCAGCGACTACCAGCGCATCGTCGTCACCGAAAGCCGCGCCGGCACGCGCCTGTTCCTGAACGGCAACCTGCAGTTCCACTCCAGGGACGAGTACCGTTATCACGAGGCCCTCGTGCAGCCCGCGATGGCGGCGCACGGGGCGCCCAGGCGCGTGCTGGTGCTGGGCGGCGGTGACGGCATGGCCGTGCGCGAGGTGCTGCGCCATGCCAGCGTCGAGCAGGTGACGCTGGTGGAGCTGGACCCGCTGATGACCACGCTGTTCCGCGACAACGCCAAGCTTGCCGCCCTCAACGACCGCGCCCTCGCCAGCCCGAAGCTGCGCATCGTCAACACCGACGCCTTTGGCTGGCTGGAGCAGCAGACCGAGACCTTCGACGTCATCGTCATCGACTTCCCCGACCCGTCCAACTTCTCGCTCGGCAAGCTCTACACGGCCAGCTTCTATGAGCTGATCGACCAGCACCTGAGCGCGGGCGGTTACGCGGTCGTGCAGACCACCTCGCCGCTGATCGCCAGGCGCAGCTTCTGGACCGTCGTGACCACCATCGAGTCCACCGGCCTGCGGACCACGCCCTACCACGCCCATGTGCCGAGCTTTGGCGAATGGGGCTTTGTCATCGCCTCGCGCCGGCCGTTCCGGCTGCCGACCGCCTTCCCGCCGGGGATGCGCTTCATCACGCCGACGAGCCTGCCGCCGCTGCTGGACTTTCCGCCCGACATGGCGCGCGTGCCGGCCGAGGTCAATCGGCTCAGCAATCAGATCCTGGTGCAGACCTTCGAAGAGGAATGGGGTCAGGCGCATTGAGCGCGGGAATGCCGCTTGCTGGCGGCTGGCATCGCCGGCCGATGGTGCCGGTGCTGGAGCCGCCCATGCAGACCAAGACTTCCTCCGACCTGGACCAGGCCGAGGTGCCGACGACACCCGCCGAAACCGATGCTTCCGACATCGACAGCGTCTACCAGAACCTGGTCAGCGGCGTCGGCCACGAGCATGTGACCGACGACAACGTCGAAGAGCTGATCCGCCGCGCCGACGCCGACAGGCACCCGGTGCTGGCCGCCGAACTGCGCGAATGGCGCTCGGCCACCGGTCCAGACGCCAACATCGACCTCGACCCGGCCCACCGCGCCTAGAAGGGTGGGCGGCAAGGCCTGCTGCTAACCTGCGCGCCTTGCGCCAACCGACCGCCTTGAGCCCAACTTCCCCCGCCCGACGCGCGCTGCTGATCAGCCTGCTGGCCAGCGCTTGCTCCAAGGAGGCGCCGGCCCTGCAGGGCGGCTGGGTGGGCACCCACCCCGAGCGCGGCCACCGGCTGCGCAGCCCGTTGCCGGTGGCGGGCGGCCCGCTACGCAAAGCCAACGTCGTCATCGTCGGCGCCGGCATCGCAGGCCTGGCCTGTGCGCGCGAGCTGACCCGGCGCGGCGTCTACGATATCGCGCTGCTCGAACTCGAAGACCAGCCCGGCGGCAACAGCCGCAGCCATGTGCTCGCCGGCTCCCCCTGCCCGCTCGGCGCCCACTACCTGCCCCTGCCCGGGCCACAGGCGGGCGAGGTCTACCAACTGCTCGAGGAGCTCGGCCTCGTGCGTCAGCAACTGGGCCGCGCCGTGTGGGACGAGCGGCACCTGTGCCACAGCCCGCAGGAACGGCTGTTCATCGACGGCGAGTGGCGCGACAGCCTGCTGCCGCCGAGCGACTCCGCCAGCACCCTGGCCCAGTACCGGCGCTTTGCCGAGCTGGTGGCTGAGGCGCAGCGGGATCTCGGCTTTGCGATGCCCAGCCACCGCGCCCGCTGGGGCGTGGGCCACGCCGCGCTCGACGCGCAGACCTTCGCCACCTGGCTGGATGCTCGGCAGCTCACCGCACCGCGCTTGCGCTGGTACCTCGACTATTGCTGCCGGGATGACTACGGCGCGCCTGCCGCCGAGGTCTCGGCCTGGGCCGGCCTGCACTATTTCGCGAGCCGGCATGGCTTTCATGCGCCGGGCGACGAGACGGCCGAGCGTGAGCCGGTGCTGACCTGGCCCGAAGGCAACGGCTGGCTCAGTGACAGGCTCGCCGCGCCGCTGCGCGACCGCATCGCCAGCGGCCGTGTCGTGCTGCGCGCCACCGAGTCGCGTCGGGGCATCGAGCTGCTGGTCTGGGACGAAGCCCGCGGCACCCCCGAGCGCTGGCAGGCCCGCCGGGTCGTCTTCGCCCTGCCCCTGTTCATCGCCGCACGGCTGATCGAACACCCGGCCCTGCGTGCCGCTGCCGCGGCGATGCAGTACGCCCCCTGGCTGACCGCCAACATGGCGCTGCGTGCGCCGCTGCTGGACCGCCCGGGCGCGCCGCTGGCCTGGGACAACGTCAGCTACGGGCAGGATGGCCTGGGCTATATCAACGACCGCCACCAGACGCTCGACCCAACACCCCAGTCGCCGCGGCTCACGGCCTACCTCGCGCTGCCGCGATCACGGCGGGGCGAGCTGCTCGCTCAGCACTGGCAGCACTGGGCACAGGTCGTCGTGCGCGAGCTTTCGACCACCCACCCCGATCTGGCCGGCAAGCTCGAGCGCATGGAGCTGTGTCGGTTCGGGCATGCGATGAGCATTCCGGTGCCTGGGGTGCGCGGCCAGACGGCGTTGACGGCATTGCGGCATGGCGCGGGCCGCATTGCGTTTGCGCATGCGGACCTCGCGGGTTATTCGGTGTTTGAGGAGGCCTACACCGCGGGGGTCGATGCAGCGCTGGCGATCATGCGGCCCTGAGAGGGACAGGCCTGGGCGCTCAGCCGCTGCGCCGCACCTGCGCGGCGCGCGCGGCGGCGAGAAAGCCGTCGAGCAGCGGTTCACCGCTGAGCAGCCCCGGGTTGACCGAGTGGAACTCCGGATGCCACTGCACACCGGCCACGAAACCGGAGCCGCTGGCGCGGATGGCCTCGACGATGCCGTCCTCGGCGGAGCGCGCCTCGACCCGCAGATCGGCGCCGAGCCGGTCGACGGCCTGGTGGTGGATGCTGGTCACGCAGCCGCCCTCGCGCTCCGCGTACAGCTCGGCCAGCTTGGAGCCCGGCTCGAACACGACCATGTGGCTGTGCTGGTCGTAGAGCTCCGCGTCGACATGGTTGTTGGCGCCCTCCCGCTGGGTGGCGATGTCCTGGTAGAGCGTGCCGCCAAAGGCCACGTTGAGCAACTGGCAACCCCGGCAGATGCCGAGCACCGGCTTGCCCTGCGCCAGAAAGCCTTCGAGCAGCTCCATCTCGTAGCGGTCGCGCACGATGTCGCCGCCCCACTCGGGCTGCAGCGGCTGCTGGCCGTAACTGGTCGGGCTGACATCGGCACCGCCCTGCATGACCAGGCCGTCGAGTACGTCGACGTAATGCCGCACCGAGACGCGGCGCCGCTCGACCTCGGCATCAAAGCCCAGCGTCGGCAACATCAACACCATCGCGCCGTGGCCCATGATCCAGTGCGCCGCCGCCTGCTCAAGGTATTGCAGCGTCTTGTTGCGAAACCCGAGCTCCAGCGGCGGCTTGTGCATCAGCCGCGCCGACATGCCGATCTTCAGCGGCGCAAGCCCCGCTTCACTCATGGGCTGTCGCCCGCCCAGCGCCGGCACTGCCGGCGCACGACTTCGGGCAGCAGTTGCTCGCGCCCGTGCACGCCACGCAGCCAGCTCGCGTCGTTGCCAACGCCGGCAAGTTCCTTGCGCAAATAGCTCAGCGCATCCTCGGCACCGAGTTCCATCGCGTGGATCTCCAGCGTCTGGAAGCTGGCCTCGATGTCGTCGCGCAGGCAACGGTGCTCGCCGGTCGACGGGTCAACGAACGTGCCATCAAGCCCGAAGCGGCAGGCCTGGAACCGGTTGAAGGTGTAGGGCAGGTAGTCATCCTCGTGCGGCTCGAACGGCTTCTCGATGCGCAGCCAGCGTGCCAGGCACTGGATGTAGCCGGCCAGCGCCGCGGCCTTCTCGATCGTCAATGGGGTATCGAGCACCCGCACTTCGATCGTGCCGTACTCGGGCTTGGGCCGGATGTCCCAGTAGAAGTCCTTCATGCTCTTGACCACCCCGGTACGCGTCATCTTGTCGAAGTAGATGAGGAAATCATCCCAACGGTTGACGAAGGGCGCGCGGCCCGAAAGCGGGAAGGCGAATACCGCATTGACCCGCGCTGAATGAAAGCCGGTGTCCGTGCCCTGCACGAAGGGCGAGGACGCCGACAGAGCGATCAGGTGCGGAATGAAGCGCGACAACCCGTGCAGCAGTACCAGCGCCTGGTCCGGCCCGGTGCAGCCGATGTGCACATGCTGGCCGAAGATGGTGAACTGCTTGGACAGGTAGCCGTACAGCGTCGCCACCTCGTGGAAACGCGGCGTGTCGAAAATGCGCCGCTGGCTCCAGTCCTGGAAGGCATGCGTGCCGCCGCCGCACAGGCCGACGTTCAGCTGCGCCGCGCAGGCCACCAGCGCATCGCGCGTCTCGGTCAGCTGGGACAGCACCTGCTTGTGGTTGTCGCAGACACCGGTGCACAGCTCGATCATGCTTTCGGTGATCTCCGGCGTGACGTTGCCGGGCAACTTGTACTTGCCCATCAGGCGCAGCAGGTCCTTGGAGGCCGGCGTGAGGTCGTAATCGTGACGGTTGACGATCTGCAGCTCCAGCTCGACGCCCAGCGTCAGCGAGCGCGAATCGGCGAACCGTTCCAGCGAGGGTCCACGGCTGATCGTCATACGGTGTGCTCCGAAGCCCGCTTGGGTTGAGAGGCTGGCCCGTTCACGGGGTGGTACTCACCGGCCAGCCGCAGGCCGCCCTGCACCAGCACCGGTCCCAGCAATGCCATCACGGCCAGCATCGCCAGCATCACCGGCACCAGCGGCGCGGCGATCGCCGGGTGGGTGGCCTGCAAATCGGCCAGCAGAACCAGCGAGGTGGCAGAGACCGGCGCCAGGCTCATGGCCAGCGCCAGGCCCTGGCGTGTCTCGATGCCACTGACCCGCGCCAGGCCCACCAGCACCAGGCTTTTCGTCAGCACGCGCACGCCCAGCAGCAGCAGAGCGCCGACGATGCCCACCGTCAACGCCTCGACGGACCAGGCGGCACCGACGATCACGAACAACACCAGCACCAGCACGCCACCGGCCGTGCCGAAGTGGCGTGGCCAGATGCAGGGTCGATCACTCGCGTTGCGCAGCATCACGCCAGCCAACAGCGGCACCAGCAGGGTGGACAGGGCGAGCAGCCGCGCGGCCGTCAGCGCCAGCAACACCAGGCCCAGCAACAGCAGCACGGCGTTCTCCTCCTTGAGATTGAAACGCCTCAGCACCCAGCCGACCGCAGACGCCAGCAGCCCCGCGACCAGCACCGAGCCGAAGAAGGTGTAGCCCGGCTGGGCCACACCCGCGACCCAGTCACTGCGCTGGTCCACATGCAGCCAGCCGATCACCAGCTTGAGCAGCAGCACGGCGTAGAGCGTGTTCAACGCACTCAGCACGATGGCCCGCTCGGTCACCTGGCCGGCGGTCTTGAGCTCGGTCGTCACCCGGGCGATGACCGCGCCGGCCGACGCACCGAACAAGACCGCACCGGCCATCGCCAGTTGGGCCTCCAGGCCATACCAACGCAGTGCCGCAAAGGCCGCGCCGAAGGTCAGCAGAGACTCGGCCGCACTGGTCAAAAGCAATGCCGGGTTGACGCGCAACCAGCGCAGGCTGACGCGGCTGCCCAGCTCGAACAGCAGCAAGGCCATGGCGAGGTCGACGATCAGCCGGTCGGTGCCGCGCAACTGGCCGTCGCCGAGGCCACGACCCAGTGCGGCCACCACCATGCCGGCGGCGCTGTAGCCGACGATGCGCGGCAGGCCCAGCACGCGGAACACCGCGCCACCCAGCAGGGCCCCGGCCACCATCGTCAGGGCGAGCCAGAACAGCAGGTCCGGCTGCGGCGGCCAACGTTCGAGACCCAGATAGTCGGCTATGCCGTGCATGTTTGTGCTCCTTGGTCGTTCTTGTTCATCAGCGGCAAAGTCTAGGCCGAAGCTGCGGCGCGGCTCAGGCGCTGA
This sequence comes from Roseateles sp., assembly GCF_052436255.1. GTDB lineage: Bacteria > Pseudomonadota > Gammaproteobacteria > Burkholderiales > Burkholderiaceae_C > Pelomonas. Next base: position 35,846 of record NZ_JBQVNP010000013.1, read on the forward strand.
CGGCTCACCGAGGCCGGCGCAAAGTCAGCGATCAACGCGGCCATCAACGCCTCGGCCTTGGCGCTGTTGTCCGCGCCGTAGTTGCAGACGTAGACATCCAGCGTCACGCCGCCCAGTTCGGGCCAGGTGTGGATGGCCAGGTGCGATTCGGCCAGCAGCACGACGCCGGTGATGCCGTTTTGCTCGTCCGCGGCGCCGAAGCGGTGAAAGAGTTCGGCGACGCCCGTCAGGCCGGCATCGGCGACCGCAGCTCGGCAACGCCCGGCGAGCGCTTCGGCTTGGGTCATCCAGGGCGCAGAGGGTTCGCAGCCGTTCAGGTCAGCGGTCAGGTGCAGGCCCTGCATCACGCGACCTGCTGCGCCCGCCAAGCACTGGGCGCCTGGCCATGCGCCTGCCGGAACAGGCGCGAGAAGTGGGAGCTGTCCTTGAACCCGCAGCGATGCGCGATGGTGGTGATCGAGTCCCGGGCGTCCAGGCGCAGCAGGCTCGCAGCCCGTTCCATGCGGCAGGCCCAGATCAGCCGGCTGGCGGTCAGGCCCTGGCCGCCGAGCAGTTGGTCCAGGCGCCGGCGGCTCAGTCGGAGTTGCCGTGCGAGCGTGTCGGGCGTGATGGTCACCAGCTCCAGCCCGACGAGGGCGCGCGCCCGGCGCCCGATCCAGTCGCCGGGCGCGACCGGTGGAGCCGCCATGCGGTCGTGCAACAACTGCGCCAGCGCAGCGCCGGCGGCATGTTGCGAAGCCGACGACATGCCCGCCGACGCCAGCCGCCAGCCCCGCAGCAAGCCGAGCAGGGGCTCGTCCGGCCCGCCGGCCTGCCACGCCTGTCCCAGTGGCACGGCAGGCGCTGTGGCCGCAAAGCGCGGCACCACGGCGACCAGATGCTCGAACTCGCCATCGCTGCGCAACGCAGCGGGACATGCGGGGTCGAGCAGCGCGAGGTCGCCTGCCGCCAGGCGCTGCACACCGCGCGGCGTGCTCAGCTCGGTGCTGCCGCGCTCCACGCTCAACAACTTGAGGGCGGCCCCGGCGCGCCCTGCGAAGCGCGCATTCAGCCGTGGCCCCGCCACGCTGGCCACCCCCACGCCACGCTGCATGAGCATGCGCAGCGGCATGGGCGCCAGGCCACTTCCATCCCAGACCATCGACGCTTCCATCCCATCCCTGCCGTTCGTTCGCATGCGACCTATGGTGACGCTCGTTGAAAAGGAGAGCGCATGACGCAGTCTACTGAGGCCCACCTGTTCTGGCTGACCCTCACGACCGTGCTGACGGGTCTGGCCTGGGTGCCGTATGTGATCAACCGCTTCAGGGAGCTGGGCATGCCCGGCTGGGCCTGGTTTCCGGCGGCCGACCCGCCGCATCGCGCCGACTGGGCGAACCGCTCGGCGCGGGCGCATGCCAATGCCGTGGAGAACCTCATCGTGTTTGCGCCACTGGCGCTGGCCGTTGCCCTGAGCGGCCAGGGTGATGCGTTCACCATCGGCGTCTGCCAGACCTACTTCTGGGCCCGCGTCGGGCACATCGGCGCCAGCACGGCGGGCCTGCCCATCGTGCCACGCACCGTGTGCTTTCTGATCGGCGTGGCCTGCCAGTTGCTGCTGGCGATGCGGCTGCTGGGCTGGCTGTGAGGATCAGCCGCCGGTGACGGGCGGGAAGAAGGCCAGCTCATCGCCATCGGCCAGCAAGGCGGACTCGGCGCACATCTTCTGGTTCAGTGCGGCACGCACCGCACGGCTGCGGGCCAGTGCCTCGCCATGACTGCCGCCGCGCGCCAACAGCGCTTCGCGTGCCGATGCCACCGTGCTGCCATCGGGCAGCGCGAGCGGCTCGCCTTCGCCCAGTTTCTCGCGCAGCGAAGCGAAGAAGCGCAGCTTCACGGTGATGGTCATTGGTGCACCCTTCGACCTGCGGCCTTGCCTGGCCGACGGATCGGCCAGGCGTTCGCCAGGCATGGGACGCCCTCAGGGCATCCCAAGTCCGGGCTCACTCCCGCCAAGCGGGAGCGAGCTTGCTTGGGGCGGCCCGGCGCGGCGCTCACGACAGCAGCTCCGCGAAGGGGATGAAGCGCACCGCGTCGCCGGCCTTGAAGGCCTGCCCGGGCGGGTTGTCCAGCAGGCCATCGGCCCAGAAAGCCGAGGTCAGCACGCCGCTGCTCTGGTTGGTGAACATGGCCAGGCCGCTGTCCTCGTCCAGGCGCACGCGCAGGAACTCGCGGCGCTTGTCGGGCCTGGGCCAGTCGAAGCCGGCGGCCAGGCGGTAGCCGCGCGGCGCGACGCGGGCGGCGCCCTGCAGCTTCAGCAGGAAGGGTCGCACGAGGACGAGGAAAGTCACCAGGCTGGATACCGGGTTGCCGGGCAGGCCGATGAAATGGGCCTGGTTGACGCAGCCATAGGCGAACGGCTTGCCCGGCTTGATGGCAATGGCCCAGAGGTCGAGCTGGCCTTCGGCCTGGACGGCGGGGCGCAGATGGTCTTCCTCGCCGACGGACACGCCGCCCGAGGTCAGGATGATGTCGGCCCCCGAAGCCGCCTCGCGCAGCGCCGCGCGGGTGGCGTCGAGCCGGTCGGGCACGATGCCGAGGTCGATGACCTCGCAGCCCAGGCCTTCCAGCAGGGCGCGCAGCGTAAAGCGGTTGGAGTTGTAGATGGCGCCGGGCGGCAGCGGTTCGCCAGGCATGACGAGTTCGTCGCCGGTGGAGAACAGCGCCACGCGCGGGCGGCGGCTGACGATCAGTTCGGCCGCACCCGCCGTGGCGGCCAGGCCGACGCTGACGGCATCCAGCCGCGTGCCGGCCGGCAGCACGACGGCACCGGCCCTCACGTCCTCGCCGCGCAGGCGCACGTTCGCGCCGGCGGTGATGGGCTGCGTCACGCTGACCTTGTCGCCCACGAGTTCGGTGAACTCCTGCATGACGACGGTGTCGGCGCCAGCCGGCACCTGCGCGCCGGTGAAGATGCGCGCTGCCTCGCCGGGCCGCAGCGGGACAGGCACGCTGCCGGCCGGAATACGCTGCGTGACGGGCAAGGGGCGGCCGGCATCGGCGATGCGCAGCGCATAGCCATCCATCGCCGAGTTGTCGGCCGGTGGCACGTCCACCGGCGAAATCAGGTCGGCGGCGAGCACGCGGCCCAGCGCAGCGCTGGTCGCCAGCGTCTCGCGCCCGGCCAGCGGCCGGACCTGCGCGAGCAGCCGGGCTAGCGCTTCATCCAGGGGGATCAGCGGCGGCCTGTTGGTTTCAGACATGGGCGTGAATGTAGGCCTTGACTGGGTCGACCTCGGCCGGCATCAGCGTCACGCGCTTGGGCAGTTGCTCGATGCCTTCGAGACCCGCAGGCCGCGGTGGCTCGATGCCCAGCGCCTCGTGAATGGTGGCGGCGAACTTGGCGGGCAGCGCCGTCTCCAGCACCAGCATGGTCACGCCGGGTTCGCGTTTTTCGAGCGCCACCTTGAGGCCATCGGCCGTGTGCGGGTCAATGACGACGCCGTGCTCGGCATGGCAGCGGCGGATCGTGGCGATGCGGTCGGCATGCGTGCTGCGACCGGAGACAAAACCGAAGGCGCCAATGTCGGCATGCTCGCTGGCGTCGAGCTGGAAGTGCTTGCCGCCGAAGTGCTGCGTCACGCGCGCACCGTCGCGGCCGAGCAGGTCGAAGACGAAGCGCTCAAAGTTGCTGGCCTTGGAAATGTCCATCGACGGGCTGGACGTCTCGTGCGTATCGGCCGTGCCGCGCGGCCGGTAGGCGCCGGTACGGAAGAACTCGTCGAGCACGTCGTTCTCGTTGGTCGCGACAACCAGCTTGGCGATGGGCAGGCCCATCTGGCGCGCGACATGGCCGGCGCAGACATTGCCGAAGTTGCCCGACGGCACGGTGAAACTGACCTTGTCGGCGCTCGTCTTCGTCGCCTGGAAGTAGCCCGCGAAGTAGTAGACGACCTGGGCGAGCAGCCGCGCCCAGTTGATCGAGTTGACGGTGCCGATGCGGTGCTCTCGCTTGAAGGCGAGGTCGTTGGAGACGGCCTTGACGATGTCCTGGCAGTCGTCGAACACGCCGTCGACGGCGATGTTGTGAATGTTGTCGTCCTGCAGGCTGAACATCTGCGCCTGCTGAAAGGGGCTCATGCGGCCTTGCGGGCTGAGCATGAAGACGCGCACGCCTTGCCGGCCCCGCATCGCGTACTCCGCCGCGCTGCCGGTGTCGCCCGAGGTGGCGCCCAGGATGTTGAGCGTCTCGCCGCGGCGGCCGAGTTCGTACTCGAACAGTGCGCCAAGCAACTGCATCGCCATGTCCTTGAAGGCCAGCGTCGGGCCGTTGGACAGGCCTTGCAGCGCGATGCCCTCGCCGAGCCAGGTCAGCGGCGTGATCGCGCTCAAAGGCGCCGGGCCGTCCCAAGCCTTTGAGAGCCCCCCGGGGGGGCAGGACGCCCCGTCACGGCGGACCTGGGGGTCGATCAATCCCTTGCCGAAGATTTCCGCCGTGTAGACCCTGCGCGTGATCGCGTGCAGGTCGTCGGCGGGGATGTCATCGATGTAGAGGGACAGGATCTCGAACGCGAGATCGGCATAGGCCAGGCCGCGCCAGCGCGCCAGCGTCGCCGCGTCGACTTGCGGGTAGGTCTTGGGCAGGTAGAGGCCGCCATCGGGGGCCAGGCCTTCGAGCAGGATGTCGGAGAAACCGCGCTCAGTCTGGTCGCCGCGGGTGCTGATGTACTTCATGTCAGGCCAGTTCTTCCTTGCGGAGCTTGACGATCGGGGCGAGCACGGTCGGCAGGCCCTGCATTTTGGCCAGCGCCTCGTTCATGCGGCCCTCCACGGTGTCGTGCGTCAGGATGATGAGGTCGGTCTGGCGCTCGCCTTCCCCCGACTCGCGCTGCAGCACGGCGTCTATGGAGATGTCGTGCTCGGCCAGGATGGTCGTGATGCGCGACAGCACGCCGGCCTGGTCGGCGACAACCAGGCGCAGGTAGAAGGCGGTCTGCACGTCGGCCATCGGCAGGATGGGCGTGTCGCTCATCGCGTCGGGCTGGAAGGCCAGGTGGGGCACACGGTGGTCGGGGTCGGCGGTGGCCAGGCGCGTGACATCCACCAGATCGGCGACCACGGCCGAGGCGGTCGGCTCGGCGCCGGCACCCTTGCCGTAATACAGCGTCGTGCCGACGGCATCGGCCTGCACGACGACGGCGTTCATCGCGCCCTCGACATTGGCGATCAGCCGGGTCGACGGGATCAGCGTCGGGTGCACGCGCAGCTCGATGCCGTTGTCACGCCGCCGAGTGATGCCCAGCAGCTTGATGCGGTAGCCCAACTGCTCGGCGTACTTGATGTCGGTGGCCTGCAGGGCGCTGATGCCCTCGACATGGGCCTTGTCGAACTGCACCGGCACGCCGAAGGCGATGGCGCTCATGATGGTCAACTTGTGGGCGGCGTCCACGCCTTCGATGTCGAAGGTCGGGTCGCTCTCGGCATAGCCCAGGCGCTGGGCTTCCTTCAGCACGGTGGCGAAGTCCAGGCCCTTGCCGCGCATCTCCGACAGGATGAAATTGGTCGTGCCGTTGATGATGCCGGCGATCCATTCGATGCGGTTGGCCGTGAGGCCCTCGCGCAGCGCCTTGATGATGGGAATGCCGCCGGCCACCGCGCCCTCGAAGGCGACGACGACGCCCTTCTCCCGCGCCGCCTCGAAGATCTCCGTGCCGTGCAGGGCCAGCAGCGCCTTGTTGGCGGTGACGACATGCTTGCCGTTGGCAATCGCCTGCAGCACCAGTGCGCGCGCGGGCTCGATGCCGCCGATCAGCTCGACGACGATGTCAATGTCGGGGTTGTTGACGAGCTGTTGCGGGTCACCGATGCAGGGCACGCCGTCGCCGACTTGCGTCTGGTAGGCCTTGGCCCGCTCGGCATTGCGGGCGGCGACCATCGCGATCTCGATGCCGCGGCCGGCGCGGCCACGGATCTCGGCCTGATTGCGCTGCAAGACGTGGAAGGTGCCGGCACCGACGGTGCCGAGGCCGATCAGGCCGACTTGGATGGCTTTCATTGCAGGGCTCTCGGGGACTTCAGGAAGAGTGACGGCGGCGGTAGCCCGCCAGGAAACGGTCGATGCGGCCGACGGCCTCGCGCAGGTCGTCGACATTGGGTAGGAAGACGAGGCGGAAGTGATCGTGCTCGGGCCAGTTGAAGCCGGTACCTTGCACGATCAGCACCTTCTCCTCGGCCAGCAGTTCGTAGGCGAATTGCTGGTCGTCGGCAATCGGATAGATCTTCGGGTCCAGGCGCGGGAACATGTAGAGCGCCGCCTTGGGCTTGACGACGCTGACGCCAGGAATCTGCGTCAGCAACTCGTAGGCCAGGTCGCGCTGGCGCGCCAGCCGGCCGGCGGGCGCCACCAGGTCATTGATGCTCTGGTAGCCGCCCAGGGCGGTCTGGATCGCCAATTGACCCGGCGTGTTGGAGCACAGGCGCAGCGAGGCCAGCATGTTCAGGCCCTCGATGTAGTCGCGGGCGTGGCGCTTCTCGCCGCTGACGACCATCCAGCCGGCGCGGTAGCCGCAGGCGCGGTAATTCTTGGACAGGCCGTTGAAGGTCACGAACAGCACGTCGTCGGCCAGGCTGGCCATGCTGGTATGGGTCGCGCCGTCGTAGAGCGTCTTGTCTTAGAACTCGTCGGCCAGCACCCCCAGTTGGTGCTGGCGCGCCACCTCGATGATCTCCAGCAGCACGTCCTTCGGGTACAGCGTACCGGTGGGGTTGTTCGGGTTGATCACCACAATGGCCCGCGTGTTCGACGTAACCTTGGCGCGGATGTCGGCAATGTCGGGCGCCCAGCCGGCCTGCTCGTCGCACATGTAGTGCACCGGCGTACCGCCCGACAGGCCGGTGACGGCTGTCCAGAGCGGGTAGTCGGGCGCGGGGATCAGCACCTCGTCGCCGTTGTTGAGTAGCGCGTTCAGGCTCATGGCGATGAGCTCGGACGCACCGTTGCCAAGATACACGTCGTCGATACCGACGCCAGCGATCTTCTTCTCCTGCGTGTAGTGCACCACCGCCTTGCGCGGCGCGAACAGTCCCTTGCTGTCGGTGTAGCCGGCAGCCACCTGGCTCGGCAGGTTGCGGATCATGTCCTGCACGATCTCGTCGGGCGGCTCTAGGCCGAACGCGGCGATGTTGCCGATATTGAGCTTGATGATCTTGTGCCCCTCCTCCTCCATCTGGCGCGCCTTGTCCAGCACGGGGCCGCGGATGTCATAGCTGACGCTGGCGAGCTTGCTGGACTTGACGATGGGCTTCAAAAGGGGCTCCGGCGCAGCAAGCTGCAGTGCAAAAGGGCAAAAGGGCAAAACGGGGAGCCTTGGAGTTTAAGCAAGGGCCGGACACGCGCCCTGTCGATCTGCGCGACACTCGCGCCCGTCTTCCTGCCACCTCCCCGATGAAGTTCCAGCTCGACGAGCCGCAAGGCGGCAATAGCATTTCCCGCCATGACGCCCATGGCGTCTGGGTCAATGGCCAGCCCCACACCGCCAGTGTCCTGGTGCCTTGGCAGGGCGATGTCGTGGCCTGGCCGCCTTCGCGCTTCGAGGAACTGACTCCCGCGCATTTCGAAGCAATCAAGACGCTCAACCCGGAGCTGGTGGTCTTCGGCAGCGGCGCCCGGCTGCGCTTTCCGAGCCCGACGCTGTGGCGCGGCTTGGTCGAGACGCGCATCGGCTTCGAGGTCATGGACCTGGCTGCCGCCTGCCGCACCTACAACGTGCTGGCCAGCGAAGGCCGCAACGTGTTGGCGGCCTTGCTCATCGAGGGATAAGCTCTCCGGCCCGGAAACCGGGGCGAGGCTTTATAATCACCGGCTATTGCCTGCGGGCGCCCGCGTGAATTGCTGCACCAACAGCGCACACGACCCGGGGACCCCGTGAGCCCAACTTGCCGCACCCTCCAATGACGCCTGCGCTCAACAAACCTCTGCCGGAAATTGAGGCTCAAGCCACCGGTGGCGTGAAGTTCACTGGCACCGCCTTCCTTGGCAAGTCGGTGATCTTGTACTTCTATCCGAAGGACAACACGCCCGGTTGTACCACCGAGGCGATGCAGTTCCGCGACCGCCACAAGGACTTCGTAAAAGCCGGTGCCGTCGTGTTCGGTGTCTCGCGCGACAACATGGTCTCCCATGACAAGTTCAAGCAGGCGCTGGAGCTGCCCTTCGAGCTGATCGCCGATACGGAAGAAAAGCTCTGTCACATGTTCGGCGTGGTCAAAAACAAGATCATGTACGGCAAGAAGGTCAAGGGCATCGAGCGCTCGACCTTCCTGATTGCGCCGAACGGCATCCTGGTGGGCGAATGGCGCGGCATCAAGGTCGCGGGCCATGTCGACGAGGTGTTGAAGGCGGTCAAGGGCCTCAAGAAGGAAGCAGCTTAAACAGCGTTGTTGTCCGACATCGCGGCATACCGCGGCATGTGCATAATCAGTTCATGCCCCGGGTCGAATCCATGCCTCAGACTTCAAAAGCCGCGCTCATCTTGCGCGGCTTTTTGCTTTCTGACGCCCGGATGTCGTGGGGCCCACCCCCTGCCGCCTAGCCGTCAATGCCACTGCCCAAGCCCCCTGCACAACGCGCCAGCCGCCTCGAAGCCTCCGACTACTCGGTCACCCTGACCCCCAGCAAAACCACCGCCCGGCCGGCGACGCCTGCGAGCGTCGCTCCCGTCGCCGCGCCGGTGGCCGCACCGACAGCCGAAGTGCTGCGCCTGCCCACCCCATCGTCACCACCGGCTGCAGGCAAGCCAGGCGCTGCTGGCAGGCCGGCCGCCAAGGCGCCTGCAGCGGCACCCAAGCGCAGCCGCAGCAAGGCGGCCGGCACACCCAAGCTTTTCGTCCTCGACACGAATGTGTTGATGCACGACCCGATGTCGCTGTTCCGTTTCGAAGAGCACGACATCTTCCTGCCCATGATCACGCTCGAGGAGCTGGACGGGCACAAGAAGGGCATGACCGAGGTCGCCCGCAATGTGCGCCAGGTCAGCCGTGAACTCGACCAACTCGCCGCGGATCTGAAGAGCAGCAGCGTCGAGGAGATGGCCAAGGGCTTGCCATTGGCCGGCACGGGTCACCGCGAAGCGGAGGGCAAGCTGTTCTTCCAGACCGAGCTGATCGACGCGCCGCTGCCACAGGGCCTGCCCCAGGGCAAGGCCGACAACCAGATCCTCGGTGTCGTCCAGGCACTCAAGGAGCGCCACACGGGCCGCGAAGTCGTGCTGGTGTCCAAGGACATCAACATGCGCATCAAGGCCCGCGCCCTGGGCCTGCCGGCGGAGGACTATCGCAACGACAAGACGCTGGAAGACTCCGACCTGCTCTACACCGGCGTGCAGGCCCTGCCGAGCGACTTCTGGGAGCGCCATGGCAAGACCATGGAAAGCTGGCAGCAGGGCAACACGACCTTCTACCGCATCAGCGGGCCCCTGGTGCCCACGCTGCTGATCAACGAGCTGGTCTACCTCGAAGCGCCCGGTGCCACGCCGCTCTATGCCAAGGTGACCGAGATCACCGGCAAGACCGCCGTGCTGCGCACGCTCAAGGACTACGCGCACCAGAAGCACGCCGTCTGGGGCGTGACGGCGCGCAACCGCGAGCAGAACTTCGCGCTGAACCTGCTGATGGACCCCGAGTGCGACTTCATCACGCTGACCGGAACGGCCGGTACCGGCAAGACGCTGATGACGCTGGCCGCCGCGCTGGCCCAGGTCTTCGATGACCGCCGCTACAGCGAGATCATCGTCACCCGCGTGACCGTGCCCGTCGGCGAGGACATCGGCTTCCTGCCGGGCACCGAGGAAGAAAAGATGGGCCCCTGGATGGGTGCCCTCGATGACAACCTGGAAGTGCTCGCCAAGGGCGGGTCATCCGCCGGGGAATGGGGCCGCGCCGCCACACAGGACCTGGTACGCAGCAAGATCAAGATCAAGAGCCTGAACTTCATGCGCGGGCGCACCTTCCTGAACAAGTTCGTCATCATCGACGAGGCACAGAACCTGACGCCCAAGCAGATGAAGACGCTGATCACCCGCGCCGGCCCCGGCACCAAGATCGTCTGCCTGGGCAACCTGGCGCAGATCGACACGCCCTACCTGACCGAGGGCAGCTCGGGCCTGACCTTTGCGGTCGACCGCTTCAAGGGCTGGGCCCATAGCGGCCATGTGACGCTGGCGCGCGGCGAGCGGTCGAGGCTGGCGGACTTCGCCTCCGAAGTCCTTTGACGCCGACGGCCCTTTCGGGGGCCGCCTTTTTGCACCGGACTGGTTGCGCTACCATCCGCCCACACTTTCTGACGCAACCATGATCTACCGCACCCTCGGCCGTACCGGCTGGAACATCTCTGCCATCGGCTTCGGCGCCTGGGCCATCGGCGGCACCTGGGGCGACACCGATGACAGTGCCGCCATGGCTGCGCTGCATCGCGCGCTGGACCGCGGCGTGAACTTCTTCGACACCGCCGACGTCTATGGTGACGGCCACAGCGAGCGCCTGCTGGCCCGCCTGCGCCGCGAGCGGCCCGACGACGCCTTCTATGTCGCAACCAAGGCCGGCCGGCGCCTCAACCCGCATACCGCCGAGGGCTACCGCGACCTCCGGCCCTTCATCGAGCGCAGCCTGCAAAACCTCGAGACCGAGGCCATCGACCTGCTGCAACTGCACTGCCCGCCCAGCGCCGTGTATGCCATGCCGGAAGTGTTCGGCGCGCTGGACGACCTCGTGCGCGAAGGCAAGCTGCGCCACTACGGCGTCAGCGTCGAGCGCATCGATGAAGCCCTGGCCGCGCTTGAATACCCCGGCGTTCAATCGGTGCAGATCATCTACAACCTCTTCCGCCAACGTCCGGCCGAAGTCTTCCTTCCGGCCGCGCGGGCCGCGCAGGTCGGCGTGCTGGCGCGGTTGCCGCTGTCCAGCGGCATGCTCAGTGGCAAGTTCACGCGCGACAGTCGCTTCGGCGCCGACGACCACCGCGGCTTCAACCGCCAGGGCGAGGCCTTCGACAAGGGCGAGACCTTCTCGGGCGTCGACTTCGAGCAGGGCCTGGCCGCCGTCGAGGAACTGCGCGCCTTGCTGCCACCCGGTGCGAGCATGGCCAGACTGGCCCTGCGCTGGATCCTGATGAACGAGGGCATCACCAGCGCCATCCCCGGTGGCCGCACCCCCGAGCAGGTGGACGAGAACGTCAGCGCCGCCGACCTGGCCGCCCTGCCTGCGCCGCTGATGCAGGCCCTGACCGGCGTCTACCAGCGCCGCATCGCGCCGCAGGTGCACAGCCTCTGGTAGGTAGCTCAAGGCCCGAGCCTGCGTTGCGCGGCGCAACGCCATGTTCATTGCCTTGCTCCTGATGCAATAGCGGGGCATCGAGGGCGCTGCTGTCCGCCCCTGTCAGCAAGCCACCGGAGAATTCCGGCCATGCAGCCCGACCGTTGGATCGCCCACTTGGACATGGACGCCTTTTATGCGTCCGTGGAACTGCTGCGTTATCCGCAGCTCCAGGGCGAAGCCGTCGTCATCGGCGGGCGGCGAGCGGATGCGCCCAGGCAACTGGAAGATGGCAGCTGGAAGTACGCCAGGCTGCGCGACTACACCGGCCGTGGCGTCGTCACCACCAGCACCTACGCCGCCCGCGACCTTGGTGTGTTTTCGGCCATGGGACTGATGAAGGCCGCATTGCGCGCGCCCGACGCCATCCTGCTGCCGGCCGACTTCGACAGCTACCGCAAGTACTCGCGACTGTTCAAGGCCGCTGTGTCCGAGGTGGCGCCCGTCATCGAGGACCGCGGCATCGACGAGATCTACATCGACCTGAGTGACGTACCGGGTGTTCGCGATGCGGTGGGCCATGACCCGCTCGGCGGCGTCAAGGCCGTCGCGCGCGAGATCAAGAACTCCGTCGGCCGCGCCACCGGCCTGACCTGCTCCATCGGCGTCACGCCCAACAAGCTGCTCAGCAAGATCGCCAGCGAGCTCGACAAGCCCGACGGCATCAGCGTGCTGACGCTGGACGACATCCCGACCCGCATCTGGCCGCTCGGCGTGCGCAAGATCAATGGCATCGGGCCGAAGGCAGGCGACAGGCTCGTCAAGCTTGGCCTGGAGACCGTGGGCGACATTGCCGCGGCGGACCCGGCCTGGCTGGTCGGGCAGTTCGGTGAGAGCTACGGCCACTGGCTGCATGCCGCCTCGCACGGCCGCGACAGCCGCCCCGTCGTCACCCACAGCGAACCCGTGTCCATCAGCCGCGAGACCACCTTCGAGCGCGACCTGCACGCCGTGCATGACCGCGCCGCGCTCGGCGGCATCATGGACGAGCTGTGCGAGAGCCTGTCGCGCGACCTCGCGCGCAAGCGCTATGCCGGCAAGACGGTGGGCATCAAGCTGCGCTTCGAGGGCTTCGTGACCGTCACGCGCGACCAGACGCTCAAGGGCGCCATCACCAGCGCCGCCGACATCCGCCACGCCGTGGGCCTGTGCCTCAAGCGCGTCAAGTTCGACAAGCGCCTGCGGTTGATGGGCGTGCGCATCGGCAACCTCGTGCACGCCAGCGCGGCGCTCGCGGCACCGGCAGCCGCCAGGGCGGAGGCCATGCCCGCACCCGACAACCTGAATCTGTTTTGAGCGACTGGCACTACAGCGTCTCGGTACGCAGCCTGTGCGAGTTCACCGCCAAGCGCGGCGACCTCGACCGCCGCTTCACGCCATCGGCCACAGCGCTGGAGGGCCAGGCCGGCCAGATGGCCGTGCTGGCGCGACGCTCGCCAGGCTACGAGACCGAGCTGCCGCTCGAAGCCGTCCACGGCAACCTGCGCGTGCGTGGCCGGGCCGATGGCTACGAAGCCGACGTGAACCGGCTTGAAGAGATCAAGACCATCCGTGGCCCGGTCGACCTCATCCCCGAGAACCGCCGCGCGCTGCACTGGGCGCAGCTGCAGACCTATGGCGCTCTGATCGCCGCCGACCGGGGTCTGGCAGAACTGGAGCTGGCACTCGTGTATGTGGACGCCGACACGCAGAACGAGACCGTGCTGCGCGAAACGGTGCCGGCCACTGCGCTGCGGGCGGCGTTCGAGGCGCGCTGCCGCCAGTTCGAGGCCTGGGCACAGCAGGAAGCGGAGCACCGCGCCGCGCGTGACGCCGACCTCGGTGCCCTGCGCTTCCCCCTGGGTGAAATGCGCCCCGGCCAGCGCCTGTTGGCAGAGGCCGTCTACCGCGTCGCCGCCAACGGCCGCTGCCTGCTCGCCCAGGCGCCCACCGGCATCGGCAAGACGCTGGGCACGCTCTACCCGCTGTTGCGGGCCCTGCCGCTGCGCCAGCTCGACAAGATCGGCTACCTGACCTGCAAGGGCACCGGCCGCATCGCGGCGCTGGAGGCCCTGCACGCACTGCGCGAGGCGGCGCCCAAGAAGGCACTGCGCGTCCTGACGCTGGTGGCCAAGGAGCAGGCCTGCGAGCACCCGACCAAGGCCTGCCACGGCGATGCCTGCCCGCTGGCCAGCGGCTTCTACGACAAGCTGCCCGCCGCCCGCGCGGAGGCCGTGCAGGCCGGCTGGCTGGAGCCCGCCGTGCAGCGCCGCATTGCGCTCAAGCACGACGTTTGCCCCTACTACCTGGGCCAGGAGCTGCTGCGCTGGGCCGACGTCGTCGTCGGCGACGTGCATCACGCCTTCGACCCCCATGGCCAGCTCTACGGCCTGGCGCAGGCCCAGGGCTGGAAGCTGGCGCTGCTGGTGGATGAAGCCCACAACCTCATCGACCGCGCGCGCGCCATGTACAGCGTCAGCCTGAGCCTGGCCCGCGTGCGCGAGGCCCTGGCCGAAGCACCGGCCAGCCTGCGTGCGCCGCTGCGCGGGCTGGCCAAGGAACTGGCCACGCTCGGCCGCGCCCAGGCTGCCGACTACGAGCCGCTGCCCGCCGTGCCGGAAGCGCTGGGCGAAGCGCTGCAGCGCGTCAACGTGGCCTTGGGCGAGCACGTGCAGAACCATCCGCTCGAGGTCGGCACGATGCTGGATTTCTATTTCGAGGTGCTGGGCCTGCAGCGCCTGCTGGACCGCCTGGACTCGCACTCGCTGTGCGACCTGCAGCGCGCCAACGCCACGCAGCCGGTCGTGCAAGCGCCGGCCAACCTCTCGCTGCTGGAGAACGAGGAAGACGACGGCCGCGACGTGCTGCTGTCCGTGCGGAACATCGTGCCCGGCCATTTCCTGAAAGAGCGCTTTGAAGGCTGTCACAGCGTCACGCTGTTCTCGGCCACGTTGGGCCCGCCTGACTACCAGCGTCACCTGCTCGGCCTGCCGGACGACACCGCCTGGATCGACGTGCCCGCGCCCTTCCCCGCCGAGCACCTCACCGTGCAGGTGGCCCACCGGCTGTCGACCCGCTACGAGCACCGCCAGGCCTCGCTGGACGCGCTGGTCGATCTGCTCGCCGGACAGTTCGCCGAGCACCCCGGCAACTACCTGGCCTTCTTCAGCAGCTTCGACTATCTCGACAGGGCTGCGGCCCGGCTGGCCCTGCGCCACCCGCAGGTCATGCAGTGGAGCCAGTCACGCGCCATGGGCGACGCGGCGCGCCGCGCCTTCCTCGAACGCTTCGTGGAAGGCGGCCGCGGCATCGGCTTCGCCGTGCTGGGCGGCGCCTTCGCCGAGGGCGTGGACCTGCCGGGCACGCGCCTGATCGGCGCCTTCATCGCCACCCTGGGCCTGCCGCCGGTGTCGCCGCTGCAGGAGCAGGTGCGCGAGCGCCTGGACGCCATGTTCGGCGCCGACCACGGCTATGCCGACCTCGTGCCCGGCATGCAGAAGGTGGTGCAGGCCGCCGGCCGCGTGCTGCGTGCCGTTGACGACCGCGGCTGGGTCTGGCTGCTGGACCAGCGCTATGCCCGGCCCGAAGTGCGGGCGCTGCTGCCGAGCTGGTGGCTGCTTTGAAGACGCGGCCCTTCTGCGGCAGATGTCACGGGCGCCAGCGCTTCGCAACGCCAGATGTTCGGGAATGTTGCGCCCGCCTCCCTGAACGCTGCACCCCGTAACGGGCGACCGGGCTGGTCGTGCCACGCTGACGGCATGAGCTCCTTCAGTGCCGCAACTTCAACCGCCCCTGCGCCGGCGCCCCGCCAGGCTGCTGCCGCCATGCTGGCTGCCCTGCTCTCGCTGGCAGGCTGCGGTGGCGGTGGCGGCACCGAGCCCGGTGCGGCACCTGGCACGCCGGCACCGGCACCGGCACCTGCGCCCGCACCGCCACCGGCGACCGCCGGCACCCGCATCACCTGCAACCTGCCCAACTTCGAGGCCGACATGCTGGCCGCCGTCAACGCCCATCGCCGCAGCGGTGCCAACTGCGGCGCGCGCGGCGCCTTCCCGGCCGCGCCCGAGCTGACCTGGAACGCCGCACTCACCCAGGCCGCGGTGGCACACAGCGACGACATGGTCGTGAACAACTTCTTCAGCCACACCGGCAGCAACGGCAGCAGCGCGGGCGACCGGGCCACCGCGGCTGGTTACACCTGGCGCAGCGTGGGCGAGAACATCGCCGCCGGCCAGCCCAGCATCGCCGTCGTGGTGGACGGCTGGATGAAAAGCGATGGCCACTGCGCCAACCTGATGAACGCCACCTTCCGCGACATCGGCGTGGCCTGCGTGGCGGGCAATGCCAACACCACCTACCGGACCTACTGGTCGCAGGAGCTGGGCACACCGCGCTGAAATGGAGTCCCTCGGCCCAGGGGTATCTTGGACGGTCCCGCAAGGGGACGACGATGCTCGCGGCATTTGAGCCGCAACCACACCGCCAGACGGGCCGCCTTGGGAGCGGCCCGGCGCCCGACCCAAAGCCGCGAACACGACAGGGGAACTCGGCGTTTTTTTTCGCTGACTGAATCCAAACCGCGCGGCCGGGCGCTCCAAGGAAGCACCATCCACTGCTTTACCTGGAGCCCCGCATGCTTTTCGACCTTCGGAACTCGCTGCCGCTGTTCATTCCCATCCTGGCGATGTTCATTCCCATCGTCGCCATCGTGGCCCACTACCTGGGCAAGGCCCACAGCGAGCGCCAGCGGCACGAAACCATCCGCGAGCTGGCACGCGCCGGCCAGCCCATCCCGCCCGAACTGCTGGGCGAGGCCCAGGACAGCGACTGGCACCGCGCGCGGCGCGACCAGGCCAACCCCAACCGCATCCTCGTGCCCGCCATCATCAACATCGCCGTCGGCCTGGGCCTGATGGGCATGTTCTCGATGATGATGCCCGGCGCCTGGCTCTGGAGCATCGGCCTGCTGCCGATGTTCATCGGCATCGGTCTGGCCCTGTACTGGGCCCTCGAGCGCAAGCAGCAAGCACCTCAGCAGCAGCCGTGACACCTGGTGCACCGGCTGCATCGGTCCAGGCCGAGGCCATGCTGGTGGCCCGCGCGGCCGCTGGCGACCGCAGCGCCTTTGCTGTCCTGGTGCAGGCCCACCAGGGCTATCTGCGCAAGCTGCTCGGTCGCGTCTGCCGGGGCGACCAGGGCCGCGCCGACGACCTCGCACAAGAGGCCTTCGTGCGCGCCTGGCGCGCCTTGCCCAGGTTCCGCAGCGAGGCGCGCTTTCGCACCTGGCTGACGCGGCTGGCCTATTCCGCGCTGTCGGCCGAACGACCGGCCCTGCCTTGGGCGGACGACGCGCCGCCCGACCTCGGCGCACAGAGCGACTTCGCGCCGGGCGCCGACTGGCGCATCGACCTCGACCGCGCGATGGCCGGGCTGAGCGAAGCCCAGCGCCATGCGCTGTTGCTTTGCTACGGCGCCGACCTGAGTCACGCCGAAGCGGCGCTGGTGCTCGGCTGGCCGCTCGGCACCGTCAAGACGCAAGTGCTGCGCGCCAAGGCCAGGCTGCGCGCGCAACTGCAAGCATGGGAGAACACGCCATGACGAATCACGGCAACAACGAAGATGTCCTTGACGATGCGCTGCGGGCGCAGTTGCGCAATGGCGGCGAGCCCGATGACGACGGCTTCAGCCTGCGAGTGATGGCGGCGCTGCCGGCCGGCGTGGCCCCGCAGCGCCGGCGCTGGGCGCGTTGGCTGAGGTGGGCGCAGTGGGCCGCCATCAGCTTGGCCGCTTGCGGGGCGGCGGCGTTGCTGGCGGGCGGCAACGGGCCGCTGGATGCGCCGCATGTCGTGGCTGCGGTTGCGCTGGTCGGGCTGCTGATGTTTTGGTCGATTCCGAGTCGGTGGAGCCGGGTATGAAGGGGCCGGCGCATGCCATCCGCGTTCCGTGCCAGATCCGAATCCCTGCGAGGCAGGCGGCCGATAGTCGCTGGCCAGCTGCTGACTTGTCGATGCAAGCCGCCCGGCCAGACCCCGCGCCTGCGAATCAGGTGGCATCCCTGAACTTCCTCCGCTGCGACAGGCAATAGGCCACCGGCACCGCGATCCCTGCCAGCACGACGGCGCTCCCAACCGCAACCGCCACCGGGATCGGCACAAACGCCCACAGCGCCACGTAAACGAGCCCGCTGATCGTCATGCACCAGCCGCCGAGCCGGTTGACCTTGCGGGCCAGCTCACTCGGGAAAAAGCGCTTGGGCATGCGGTTGCCGTACCAGGCGATCACGAGCCCGTTCAGGGCGATGACCACACGCGTGACGGTGTCGCCGTCCACGTGACCAAGCTTGCGCGCAAGCGTCAAGGCAAGCGCCGTGGCGATGATGCCGCCACCCCAGGTCAGGCCTGCGATCAGTTCCTTGTTCATCGTGCGATCTCCTTCTTGCTTGCGGGTGCCTGGTCGCCCAGGCCGAATGAATGGACGAAGCCCAGCAGCGCTTCTTCAAGCACTGAAAGCTTCAGGTGGTAGATGACCGACTTGCCCTGCTTCTCGGCGTGAACGAGGTCGGCCTCCTTGAGCACTGCGAAGTGCGCGGACATCGTGGGCTTGGAGACATTGAACTGATCACTCAGCTCGCCCGCGCTCAAGGGCCCGTCGCGCAGCAGCTGCAGCACCTGGCGGCGGGTGGGGTCGGAAAGGGCTTTGAAGACCTGGCTCATGGCTAGATGATTAGCCAATCATCGAAATGTGTCAAGCCCGAGGAAGCGCAGCTGGCAAGGGTCCGTGATCACCATCGATTGGTGCATCGGCGCCCCAAGCTGAGGCGCACGCGGGGTGTCACCGGGCAGTCCCCATGACGTGCCGGACCGGGCCGCGGGTTGAACCTCATGGGGCGCCCGATGAACAACGGCCGGCACGGCTCGCTGGCACGGTTGATGCTGGAGTACCGATTGGTATACCAACGAGTGCACCATGACGGAGCGAAGCTTTTTGACCCTGTGCGACTGGCGCCAGGCCTATCTGGACGGCGCGTCCCCGCACGATTTGCTGGTCGGGCGGGCCATGCAGCCGGGCCGGCATGACGCGGCCGTGTGGATTCACAAGGCGAGCGCTGAGGAGCTGGCGCCTCGGCTGGCCGCCCTGGAGGCGCAGCTGGCTGCGGCGGGCAGCCGGGCAAAGCTGCTGGCGCGCCTGCCACTCTTCGGCGTGCCCTTCGCCGCCAAGGACAACATCGACGTGGCCGGCATGCCCACCACGGCCGCCTGCCCGGCCTTCAGCCACGTGCCGACGGCCGATGCGGGCGTGGTGCAACGCCTGGTCGAAGCCGGTGCCGTCTGCCTGGGCAAGACCAATCTCGACCAGTTCGCCACCGGCCTGGTCGGCACCCGGTCGCCCTATGGCCGGCCAGCCAGCGCCTTCGACACCCAACGCGTCAGCGGCGGCTCCAGCTCGGGGTCGGCGGTGGCGGTGGCGCGGGCGGAGGTGGCGTTCTCGCTGGGCACCGACACGGCCGGCTCGGGGCGCGTGCCGGCGGGCTTCAACAACCTCGTCGGGCTCAAGCCCACGCCGGGGCGCGTCGCCACCAGCGGCGTTCTGCCGGCCTGCCGCACGCTGGATTGCGTGTCGATCTTCGCGCTGACGGTGGAGGACGCCGCCGCCGTGCTCGCCGTCATCGAGGGGCCGGACGCGCAGGACGCCTACAGCCACTTCGAGCCCGGGCCGGCGCAGTTGCCGGCGCGTCTGCGCATCGGCGTGCCGGCGGTCCCCGAACTCGGCGCCGACTACGCAGCGGCCTGGCCGCTCGCGCTGAAGCTCGCCGACGAGCTCGGGCACGAGATCGTGCCGCTGGACTTCGCGCCGCTGCATGCGGTGGCCGAGCTGCTCTACAACGGCCCCTGGGTGGCCGAGCGCCATGCCGTCGTGCAAGAGCTGCTGGAACGCGACCCCGAGGCCATCGAGCCCACGGTGCGGCGCGTGATCGAGCGGGCGGTCGGCATGACGGCCACCGAGACCTTCCAGGCGCAGTACGCGCTGCGTGCGGCCCAGCATGACACTGCTGCGCTGTGGCAGCAGGTGGACCTGCTGATGGTGCCGACCGCGCCCGCCCACCCCCGCTTTGCCGAGCTGGACGCCGATCCGGTGGGCGCGAACGCGCAGCTGGGCCGCTACACCAACTTCGTCAACCTGCTGGGCTGGTGCGCGCTGGCGCTGCCGGCCAGCTTCACCGAAGCGGGCCTGCCCTTCGGCGTCACTTTCATCGCACCCGGCCAGGCCGATGCGGCGCGTGCGCGCTTCGGCCTCACCTGGCAGGCCGCTGCCGCCCTGCCGCTGGGCGCCACCGGCGCGCGGCGCCCGCAGCGTGCAAGCGGCTGGCCGGCCGCCGAGGCGACTCTGCCGCTCGCGGTGGTGGGCGCGCATCTGTCGGGGATGCCGCTGAACGGCCAGCTCATTGAACGCGGCGCCACGCTGCGCGAAGCGACGACCACGGCGCCGTGCTATCGCCTGCATGCGCTGCACGGCACGGTGCCGCCCAAGCCGGGCCTGCAGCGGGTCGCCGAAGGCGGCGGGCCCATAGCCGTCGAGGTCTGGAACGTGCCGCTGCGCCAGATCGGCTCGCTGCTCGCGCTGATCCCCGCGCCGCTGGGCCTGGGCAGCGTGGCCCTGGCCGACGGCAGCTCGGTGCGCGGCTTCATCTGCGAAGGCCATGCCCTGGCCGGCGCGACCGACATCACTGCCTACGGCGGCTGGCGGGCCTATATGGCCGACCCGAACCGCCCCTGATCGCCCTGCCCCACTCAATCACTCCATGGAGCCGAAGATGACCGACTCGAACCTGCCCCAGACCCAACGCCGCACCCTGCTTGGCGCCGCCGCTGCCGTTGCCACGCTCGGCGCACCCGCCCTGGCGCGCGCACAGACGCCCAAGATCCGCATCGGCTACTGGCCGGTGGCGGCGGGCCTGCCGTTCTACGCGGCGGTCGAGAAGGGCTACTTCAAGGAGGCCGGGCTGGAGGTGGAAGCGCTCAAGTTCGCCGGCGCCCAGCAGGTGATGGAGGCCATGCTCGCCGGCCGCTGCGACGGCAGCTCCAACGGCACGGGCTCGGGCAACCTGGGCGTGGGCGAGATCGCGTCGCCGGGGCTGTTCAAGATCATCGCCACCAACCCGAGCAACCAGAAGTACGTGCTTGACCAGTTCCTCGTGCCCAAGGACAGCCCCGTCAAGACGCTGGCCGAGCTGAAGGGCAAGCGCGTGGCCAGCGGGCCGGGCATCCAGAACAAGACGCTGGCCATCGCCGTGCTGGAGCGCGCCGGCGCCGCGGGCACGACGGTGATGGAGCTGCCCATCGGCCAGCATGTGGCCGCGCTCGCGGCCGGCCAGGTGGACGCCGTCTACACGCTCGAACCCACCGGCACCGTGGGCCGGCTCAACGGTGTCACGCGCGTGCTGGAGGCCGGCGTCATCGCCAAGTACATCCTCGGCGACCCGCTGGCGCCCTGGCATGGCGGCTCGGCCACGCTGACGACCGAGTTCATCAAGAAGCACCCGGCCGAGACCAAGAAGTACATCGCCGCCTATGCGCGCGGCATAGAGCTGGTGCGCAACGACCCGGCCGAGGCCCGCAAATACCTCAAGGGCTACACCGCCATCGAAGGGCCGCTCACCGGCGAGGTGCCGCTGGCTTCCTACATGCTCTTCAACGAGTTCACGCCCAGCGATGTGGCGCACTTCCAGAAATTCTTCGACCTGTTCACCGAGAAGGGCGTGTTCGGGAAGAAGCTCGACGTGAGCGCCCTGCTCTACAAATCCTGAGGACGTGGCTGTCATGGAAACCAACCCCGTCGCCTCGCCACCGTGGCAGGCCGCCCAGCAAGGCCAGCCCCCCGTGCGCCTGCCGCGCTTCAACGCCGCCAAGCTGCTGCCCTTCATCGGTCCGCTGGTGTTGTTCATCGCCTGGGACCTGGTGGTGCGCTTCGGGCTCATCCGCCCCATCCTGCTGCCGCCGCCGCTGGCCACGCTGGAGACGCTGGTGGTGGGCCTGGCCGGCGGGCCGCTGCTGCTGGACTTCGCCGTCACGGTGTGGCGCACGGTGCAGGCCTTCCTCATCGCCGCCGTCATCGGCGTGCCGCTGGGCGTGCTGCTGGGCAGCAACGAGCGCGCCTACCGCAGCGTCGAGTTCCTCATCGACTTCTTCCGCTCGACGCCGTCGTCGGCGCTGATCCCGCTGTTCCTGCTGATCTTCGGCGTGTCAGACATCAACAAGATCGCCATCGCCGCCTTCGGTGCGCTGCTGATCGTGGTGTTCAACAGCGCCTACGGCGTCATCAATGCGCGCAAGCAGCGCGTCATGGCGGCCAAGGTGATGGGTGCCTCGCGCTGGCAGATCTTCAAGGACGTGCTGGTGTGGGAGAGCCTGCAGCCCAGCTTCGTGGGCCTGCGCTCGGCCGTGTCGATGGCGCTGGTCATCGTCGTCGTGGCCGAGATGTTCATCGGCTCGGACAACGGCCTGGGCCACCGCATCATCGACGCGCAACAGGTGCTCAACGTGAAGACCATGTATGCCGCCATCCTGGCCGCCGGCATCCTGGGCTATGTGCTCAACATCCTGTTCCTGGTCATGGAACGCAAGATCGTCCATTGGAGTGGCAGATGAACGCAGTCCTGAACGCTCCGGTCGTGCCCGATGTGCCGGTGCGCCGCTTCCAGCCCGGCCCTGCCGGCACCCACATCACCATCCGCGGCCTGACGAAATACCTCGCCGGCTGGCCACTGTACGAGGACTTCAACCTCGACATCCCCAAGCACAAGATCGTGTCCGTCTTCGGCCCCAACGGCTGCGGCAAGAGCACGCTGATCAACATGATCGCGGGGCTGATCCCCATCGACTCCGGCCAGATCCTGTTCGACGGCAAAAGCCTCAAGGACACCAAGATCGGCTATGTGTTCCAGAACTACCGCGAGGCGATGTTCCCGTGGATGCGCACCATCGACAACATCGCCTATCCGCTGAAGATGGAAGGCCGCAGCAAGGCCGAGGTGGACCGGCGCATGGCCGAGCTGGTGGAGAGCTTCGACGTCAAGTTCGACCTGAACCGCTACCCGTACGAACTGTCGGGCGGGCAGCAGCAGACGGCGTCCATCATGCGGGCGCTGGCGCCCGAGCCCGAGGTGCTGTTCCTGGACGAGCCGTTCTCGGCGCTGGACTTCGAGATGACCCTCTTCATCCGCGAGAAGCTGCAGGAGGTGTTCATGCAGACGGGCACGACCATGATGCTGGTCTCGCACGACCTGGAGGAAGCCGTGTACCTGGCCGACGAGGTGTTGCTGCTGACCAAGCGGCCCACCAAGGTGGCCGAGATCCTGAAGTACGACGACCCGCGGCCGCGCACGGTGGCCACGCTGTCGGAGCCCAGCTTCGTCAGCGCCAAGAAACTGAGCCTGGAGATCTTCCAGCGCGAGGTGCGTCGTTGATGGAGGCCGCTCGACTCGCGGCCTATGTGGACGCCACGGCAGCGGTGCTGGGCCTGCCGCTGGCCGCCGAGCACCGGCCCGGCGTGCTGCGCTATTTCGGCCTGGCGGCGGAGATGGCGGCGCTGGTCAACGGCCTGCCGCTGGCGGTGCAGGACGAGCCGGCCGAGGCCTTCGTGCCCATCTCGCCATGAACAGCGCTGCCGAACTGCTGCTGCAACCCGCCCACGCCATCGCCGCCGCCGTGCGGGCCGGCGACGTGAGCGCCGAGGCATTGGTGCAGGCCAGCCTGGCTCGCATCGAGCAGGCCGACGCCGTGGTCAATGCCTTCACCGCCATCACCACCGAGCGCGCGCTGACCGCGGCGCAGGCGCTGGACCGCCGGTTGCGCGACGGCGACGCAGCGGCACGCGCCCTGCCCCTGCTGGGCGTGCCCTACGCCGTCAAGAACCTGTTCGACGTGCAAGGCCTGACAACGCTGGCCGGCTCCAGGATCGAACGCAACCGACCACCCGCCGCCCGCGACGGCCCGCTGCTGCAGCGCATGGACGCCGCCGGCGCGCTGCTGGTGGGCGCGCTGAACATGGACGAGTACGCCTACGGCTTCACCACCGAGAACAGCCACGAGGGGCCCACGCGCAACCCGCATGACCCGACGCGCGTGGCCGGCGGCTCCTCGGGCGGCAGCGCGGCGGCCGTCGCCGCGGGCCAGGTGCCCATCACGCTGGGCTCCGACACCAACGGCTCCATCCGCGTGCCCGCGTCGCTGTGCGGCGTGTTCGGCCTCAAGCCCACCTACGGCCGCCTGCCGCGCAACGGCAGCTATCCCTTCGTGGCCAGCCTGGACCATCTCGGGCCGTTCGCCCGCACCGCGCAAGACCTGGCCCTGGCCTACGACGCCATGCAAGGCCATGACGCCGCTGACCCGGGGTGCGTGCAGCGTGCCATCGAGCCGACGCATGCCACCCTGGCGCAGGGCGTCGGCGGCCTGCGCATCGCGCGGCTGGGCGGCTACTTCGACGCCAACGCCGGCCCGGAGGCGCGCGCCGCGGTAGACCGAGTCGTCCAGGCGCTTGGCGCCCTGACCACGGTCGAGCTGCCCGAAGCCGAGCGCGCCCGCGCGGCCGCCTTCCTGATCAGCAATGCCGAGGGCGCCAACCTGCACCTGGCCGACCTGCGCAGCCGCGCCCAGGACTTCGAGCCACTGTCGCGCGACCGCTTTCTGGCCGGCGCGCTGCTGCCGGCCGCCTGGGTGGTGCAGGCCCAGCGTGTGCGGCGCTGGTTCGCGCTGCGCGCGGCGGAGCTGCTGCGCGACGTGGATGTGCTGATCGCACCCGCCACGCCGGTGGTGGCGCCGGTCATCGGCAGCGAATGGATGGACGTCAACGACCGCCGCCTGCCCGCGCGGCCCAGCCTCGGTCTGCTGACCCAACCCATCTCCTGCATCGGCCTGCCGGTCTGCGCGGTGCCGGTGTGGGGCGTGCATCCCACCCTGCCGCACCTGCCAATGGGCGTGCAGATCATTGCCGCGCCCTGGCGCGAAGACCATGCGCTGCGCGTCGCCCACGCGCTGGAACGGGCGGGCGTGTGCGTGGCGCCGGTGGCACTGCCGTGACCGACATCAACCTTCCGGACGTGCTGGCCGAGATGCAGGCCGTCTTCGCCCGGTACGAGGACGCGCTGGTCCACAACAAGGTCGACGTGCTGGATGCGCTGTTCTGGAACTCGACTTTCACCGTGCGCTACGGCGCCACCGAGAACCTGGTCGGCTACGCCCAGATCCAGGCCTTCCGCGCCGCGCGCCCGCCGGCCGGCCTGGCGCGCAGCCTGCGCCACACGGTCATCACCACCTTTGGGCGCGACTTCGCCACCGCGATGACCGAGTTCCAGCGCGACGGCAGTGCCGCAACCGGCCGGCAAAGCCAGACCTGGGTGCGCATGCCCGACGGCTGGCGCGTGGTGGCGGCGCACGTCAGCATCCTGGCACCTTCCCCTCGCTAACATCGCCTTCATGCGGCCCACCCTCGACCCTTCCACCACCGGCCGCCCCAACCTGGCCGAGCAGGTCTACGCCCGGCTCAAGGCCGAGCTGAACGACTTCCAGCTGGTGCCGGGCGACCGCTTCTCCGAGGCCGAACTGGGCCAGCGCCTGGGCGTCAGCCGCACGCCGGTGCGCGAGGCGCTGTTCAGGCTGCGCAACGAGGGGTTCCTGGACGTCGAGGCCAAGTCGGGCTGGTCAGTGCGGCCCATCGATTTCGGCCGGCTGGAGCAGCTCTACGACCTGCGCGTGATCCTGGAGTTGGCAGCGGTGGCGAAGCTCTGCGGGCACACCGGCGCGCCTTCACCGGAGCTGGAGTCGCTGAAGGCCATCTGGCTGGTCCCCGCCGCCGAGCGCCTGAGCGACGCCCGCGAGGTGGGCCAGCTCGACGAGGCCTTTCACGCCACGCTGGTGCGCGCCGCCGGCAATGCCGAGATGGCGCGCGTGCACTGGGACGTGACCGAGCAGATCCGCATCATTCGCCACCTGGACTTCACGCGCGGCCACCGCATCGAGGCCACCTACGCCGAGCACGGCAAGATCCTGCGCGCGGTCATGCAGCGCAAGGTCGAGCAGGCCCAGTTGCTGCTGCGCAGCCATGTCGAGCAGAGCAAGGCCGAGGTGCGCAAGATCACGCTGGCGACGCTGCACGAGGCGCGGGAGCGGTCCAGGAGCCCATAGCGCAAGCCGGTGCGTCATGACGACGCACCCCAGGGGCCAGGCAAGGCGCCAAAGACCCGCCCGAGTTGCTCGCCGCGGCGTACCATGGCCGCAGACGACCTGCCCGCAAGCCGGGTCCGGTCGGGTCACCTGGGCAGGTGATTCGTGACCTGCTCTACCGTGCGAGTACCCGGCTTCAAGCCTGAGGTGCATCATGTTCAAACACATCCTGCTTCCGACCGATGGGTCTCGGTTCTCCGAGCAAGCGGTCTTTCATGGCGTCGAGTTGGCAAGGCTGATCGGCGCGCGGGTGACCGGGTTTTACGCGGCGCCGGCCTTCCATGTACTGACCTATCGAGCGTCCGAGCTGGAGAGTTCACGCGATCAGTTCGCCACCGAGGTGCAGGCCCACGCGGACCTCTTCCTCAAGTTCGTCAGCGGCGTGGCCAACGAAGCGCAGGTGCCCTGCGAGACCTTGATGGAACAGAACGACCATCCCCATGAAGCCATCTGCAGTGTCGCCAAGCGCCTGCAGTGCGATCTGATCGTGATGGCTTCCCATGGCCGCCGGGGTCTGGCCGGGCTGCTGCTGGGCAGCGAGACCCAGCGCGTGCTTGCGCACACGGAAGTACCCGTGATGGTCTGGCGCGTCCAGGTCAGCTGAGGGCCTCGCAAGCGCTGCAACGCGCGTCGACCTTTTGACGTCCTGCGTGGCGCCGGGCAGCGTCATGGCGTAGGCGGCCAGGGCTGAGAAGCTCATGCTGTTCAGGCGGACGTGCCGAGGCGGGGTGGCCGGATTTTGACTGCGAGGACCGCTTTACGGCAATTTGCAGCACCGCGGCGGGCCGCGCAGCCCTTGCCGGCCCCCCGGCCTGGCCAACAATCCCCGGTCCACGCTTGCCTGTCGCATGAACCTCCTCAACCTGGGTCCAGACCCGACGCCGGCCACGGCCATCAATGCCGAGCCGGTCAACGCATTCCAGCACGGCCTGGCCCTGTTCCATGCCGCGCCGCCGGACTACGCGCGCGCGGCGGCCTGGTTCCGCGCTGCGGCCGACGCGGGCGATGCCGATGGGCTGGCCATGCTGGGCCTTTGTCAGCTGGAGGGCCTGGGACTGCCGGCCGACGCGGTGCAGGCGCGCGCGCTGCTGCAGCAGGCCGCCGCCCGCCGCAGCGCCATCGGGCGCTTCCAGCT